>DYVS01000107.1:0-61180 GCA_020743075.1 Butyricimonas virosa
CAACATGAAAAAGCTGGAAGAGCAGCAAAACCTTTCTCTAAAGAAAATCTTGACAGAAGAACAATATAAAACTTACCTGACCAATCAGGAAAAGAGAAAACAAGAAATGGAGAAACGCCGGAAAGAAATGATGGATAAACGTGGTGGACAAAGAGGCGGACACGGTGATCCTGCTACCGTGAACGAAGACCACGAATGCTCCGGATGCGGAGGTTGTGACAAACACAAATAACCCCATATATTGATCAAATCATAAAGTCGAATCTTTTTCTATTAACGAAAAATGCTTCGGCTTTATTCATGGATAAAACTACTCTCCTAATTCCTGCTCTAAAATTTTCAGCACCTCTTCCGGTTTAGGATTCACCGCTAAAATCTTCCCGTCCCTAGCGACCAAAAATACGCCTCCCCCGGCATTTCCCAACATATACCGAGTCCATATTCGACACCCATCATCTAACTCAACCAACTGCAACCAAGGATAACCGTCCTGTTTTATAGCCTGCTTCAGGCGATCCGTATTTTTAAACTCCCGTGCCACGCCAACGATCTCGAAGCCTCGATCTTTATACTTCTCGTAAATCGGAATCATCGCTTTCGCCTTTGCCCGACAAGGCATACACCAGGAAGCCCACAAATCAATAACGGCAATCTTTCCTTTTATAATATCCGAAAGTCTCACCTTATTCCCTTCAAGATCGGGAACCTCAAAGTCGACATAATGTCCCCCCGGCCTGACATTATGGAAACCGTCAAGTAACATTTTCCCCAAACGAGTATAGTCACTGGAAACAAATTTTTCTGCCAAAACATGATAAGCACGTTCTAATTCCTCATCTAATTCCGACTGATACATTTGTCGCCGCTGTAATTCTTCTATCACTAGAAAATAATACAACTCATCCCATTGTCCCTCACAGAACTTATGCATAAAAGAGTATCGTTTCCAACCTATTTCCTGTTGTTGCAACTCTCGGTATTCTTGATATCTCTCGTTAAACTTTCCCCCCTTCACCAGGTAATCTTTATCAACATTCACCGTAATATCCACTTTTCCGTCTTCTGCAATGAAAGGAACTGTATACCACTCCCAGGGTTTCCGGGTTACAAATATCAATTTATACCCTTCCGCATGTGGCAATTCCAACACGCATTCAAAACAATGCTCTTTCACGATAACCGTTGTCCCATGATAACGGGAATCCAACGTGGCATCTACCAAAAGTACATCTTCCACTTCCATCCCGACTAGCTTGCCATGAACAACACAGCGCACTTTATTCTCGTCTGCAAAAACAACATTCCCTAAGAACAAGAACAAAATCAACCATCTTAAACAATTCGCCATATTTTTCCTTTTAAAATAGAAGAGGAGCTGCAAGCAGCTCCTCTAAACTACACACATTCACTATTTTATAACAGGAAAACCTTCCTGCTCCCGATCCAAACGATACATATGATAAAAATTACCGTTACCGGGCTCGTAAGTCACATTCATCACCTCACCCTTACCATTATCACTCTTAATCAAAAAATTATACTCATTCAATACATATGACGTAATTTCTCCATTCAGATTCAATGACAAAGTTCGGGCATCACTGTAATTCCTGTCTAATGAATAACCATCACCCTTTACCGAAACCAAATTGTTGCCGGAATACGTGTAATTCCTGTCCTCCATCAGAACCCAACTTTCCTCGCTCTGATCATTCACCGTGTAAATACGATTCGTCACGATCTTTCCCCCGTGATATTCATACTCGTATTTATAAAGTTCACGAGACACGTAATCTTTCGCATTTTCCGGCTTATACTTATCAACAAACAAACGAACATTCAACACGTTTCCTTTCTCATCGTACTCGTATATGTAAGTCTCAACCCGTTCCAAAGGAAAATCGTTATTAAAATCCTCTCCAACACCAAAATCCTTTTTCGGTGTGAAATAAGAGATTTTCTGCCTAGTAACCATACTCTCTTCATCAAGCGTAAGTGCCACTTCGTAAATCGTTTTCGCAACCAACGGAATGCTATCTTCTAAGGAATAATTCCCGGCTCCATATTTCAGAGTCAATTCTTGATCCAAGTCTGCGATAGCATCCGCATCAATCTTGTACACGTAATCATCTAGAGAATATGTCATCACGCCCTGTTCCTTCGTGATCACAAGCTCACCTTTCTGACGTCCGTTCTTGTCGAAACGCTCTATGGTCGAAATCTTATCATTTTCATACGCCAATTTCAACGTGTAATCCCCCCAGTGTTCATTACGCCCCACGATCTCCTTAACACGAACCGGATTAACAATTTGCTTGCCCACCTTGACATCATCGTCATCATTACAAGAAACCCAGGCAACAGCAAACAACAACAGGCATCCTATATTTCTTAACATCAATTTCATAATCAATATATTTTAATAACCACTCGTATTATTATAAGTCACGCTCGTTATCCGTCCAAAACCCTCGTATCTTCCATGAACATCACGATTGGGTTCCAACGTACCACTTCTCAACTGCGTGATGGGGATCGTGATCACTTTACCCTCACCCGTTGATTCCTTGTAAGTTGTTATCACCAACAATCTATTTTGTGCGCTTTGCGTGGAAACTCCGGTAGAAGAACTAGAATTCGACACGTTCATCCGGGAATACTCTTCACGCCACAACCTCATTGAGGTAATATCCCCATCCCTTTCTTTATCCACGGCATAACGAGGTTCTGCCACAACTTCACCCGCATTTCCTAACGAGAATGTATAAATTTGGTCTTTGGTTGCATAATAGAAATCAGGAGATACCGGAGAAGAAGCAAAACCAACTGCCTCGCTTATACCGGGACAATGAGATAAATCAAACTTCCCAACTCCAACTTTTTCATTAGAACCGTAAGGATTGTATTTCATCATCCCCAACCATCTTTCATTTCCTTGCTCAGCCTTGAAAACGGTCAGTAATTGAGAATTCTCTCCCTCTCCCATCCATATGGCATCATAAGCTCCAATATTATTCACGTCAAAAGCAGCTCCGGAACTCTGTTTCGGGAATTGTTGGAATGAATCATACCAACTGCTCACGGTCAAAATTCGCTGATTCTTTTTATCAAAAACATAAGGAAATTCATTGGAATATGAACCACAAACTCCCATCATCGTGACATAATAATCCCGTTCATCAAAATCCGGTTGCAAAAGATAAAAATCATACGTCAAATTTCCCCAGTTGGTTGTTCTACGATAAACATGACCATCTAAATTTAATAACTCCAACCCTTTGTAATTCCACAGAAGAATCCCTTTAGGCACAAATTCAGATTCATCGATCGGGAAAACAAAAATATCATTGTTTTTTTCCTTATCGACCAACTCGTAAGGATCCACCCGATAAACATCATCTGCCGTCACGAAAGTCAAAGTACGACAATCACCGGATCTAATCAATGAAGACATACCTGTCACAACCCCATCCAATAAATGTTGATTCACGGAAGAATAGACATTTCTGAAAATACGGGTATCCTTATCCGTAAAATTACGCGTGGAAAAGTTCATTGACATGATCAAGGAAATATCCGAGGTTTGTTCGTCACGTGTATCTGCCACGAATAATCCTGTTCCCAAAGATGCCTGCACAGAGACTGAAATACGGGCAAACTCTTGAATCCCAGTTGTTTTATCCGTCACAGTCAAAATCAAATTATACGCTTTACTATTCGGAACCACGGAAATCGGCTCACTAAATGTCATCTTATGTGACAATACCGTTTCCGGATACTTGTCTCCCTGTATTTTCCACTCGTACGTCAAGTTCTCATCCTTTACCCCGTTTTTATAGATGATCGGGCTAATCTTTAACGTGTCGAATTGAAAAACATTCACCGAAGTCGACGCATCTCCAAAGTCGATCACGATGGGTTTCACGACTTCAAAATCCGTGGATGACTTGTCATCATAACAAGAAGTCGCCACGATCGTCATGAATAATAAGAAGAATATGGATAATTTTTTCATTATTTCTTTCTTTATCACATTAAACATCATCAATTAAGGCATCACGACTTCATCTCCCTCATACCTACCGTCCTCGTGCCGCAAGGGTTCCCCGGGATGTTCCCGATTATATTTATATAAAGCCGTTCTCACCTGAGCTACCGCAGCATCTAACTCCGTGTAAGTCCACTCTTCCATTCCCTCCGGAACCTCAATGTCAAAAGGAATTAACGGTAAGTCTAATACACCTAAAATGAAACGATACCAACTGACTGAAAAATTTCCAAAATAGTAAGAAAGATAGTTCCAATTGGACGGTTCTGTTAATTGATCGGTTACAGACAAGGCAAAATAACGCCTATCGAAGCCAGCCAAGGGAAAATCTTCATTGGGTACCAACTTCACGTGAACGATAAAAGTGCTATCACTCATATCTTTCGTGCGATGAAGTTCAACAGCCACGGAACCTTCAAACTTACCGGCAAGCACAATCCCCTCCAATAATTGATATTGCTCCGGACGTGCCGTGTTCACGTAGTTCGTATCACCTTCTACAACAGCGATCATAACTTTTCGGTCATAACTCACGGAATCACCCGTTGTTGCCACCCGAATATTTTGCACGTAAACATCTCCCCCTAAATTGGTTACAAAACTGTACTCACTCGCTGCCTGTCCATAAAAATACACGCCGGCTTCCTGCTCGTACATCAATGTTTTTTCCTTTTCACAAGCGGACAAAAGACCTAAAAACAGAGCACCCGTCACCCATCCGCTAATCATTCTCTTTATATTTTTCATATCCATTCTTTTTATTTCTTGTAATCTTCCATTCCGCCTAAATCCACATCCCACGTGGGTAACGGAACCACGTAAACAGCATCAGTTGCAACTTTTGTCGCATAAGGAATTTTCTCAAATCCCAAGCGTTTGTAATAATAAAACAACTGCCCCTCGTTGATAAATTCACGTTGATATTCTTTCGTGATTTCACTCTGTACCGAGGCCACGGTCAAGTCGTTACCTAAACCGGACATTCCCCTTTTCTCGCGAACGGTATTCAATCTCTCGATAGCTAACAAACGGTCTGCATCTTTTCCGGTAGCCAGCAAGCACTCTGCCGCAATATAATACATCTCTGATTTCCGAATCAAAGGCATGGTACTGCCATATTTGTATTTTTCTACTTCCCAAAATTTCACGAAAGCCCATCCGTCATAATGCTCGTTTCCGGTCTGATCATACCAACGTGCCAAACGATAGTCCGTAGACTCGAACAAACCGGAGGCTCTTGCCTTCGCATGATACAACAAATCGGTATTTTCATTCGGATCATTCGCTTTCGGATTCATATAGTACTGCATATTCTCAAAAAGCTTGGTAACATCCAGTGCAAACACGTGCTCGGTCGTGAAGGTTAAATCCCGATCAGCCGGATCATAAGCATCAATCACGTAAGAACTAATCCAAGAGGTCTCACCACCTTCTTTCACGAATAACTCGGCTAATGGCAATGCCTCGGCCTTGTTGCCCATCCACATATACACACGGGTCAATGTACAAACAGCTGCCCAGTAGTTAAAACGCTTGTGTCGATCCTCGAAAAACTTATCCTCATTCGGTAAATCATAATCATCCGGTTTAGGAGTCAACCCAAACGGATCATTATCATTCAAAAGTTCCATTGACTCCTGCAAATCAGCAATCACCTTCTCCAATGCTTCCCCCACGGTCAACTGCTTTTGTAACTCCCGGGAATACTCACTCACATAAGGCAAGCACAAACGATCTAAGTTTTCAGGACTTTTTTCCAGATCCCCCCACCCGAACAGACGTAACAAATCAAAATGCAGGAATGCCCGTAATCCTAAAGCCTCCCCTTTTATGACAGCGTACATGGCAGGAGCAAATATCTCTTTTTTCTTCTCCAGATTTTCCAACAAGAAATTCACGTTGGCAATGATATTATAACTTTTACTCCAAATTCCATTGGATGAAGTTGTCGTCGCCGAATAATTATAGCGAGTTGCGTTATACCAAGTAGAAGCCTCTCCTCCTCTCACATCTGTCTGTTGTGCCAAGGCATCCACGAATCCCCAAGTGGCCTCCCGTCCGTACAAATCCTGATCACTCATCAAAAGATAGATCCCGGTTAAAGCATCTTTAAAACCACTCACGGATTGAAACATCACATCGGATTTTACCTCCGACTTCGGGTCCACATCCAGCCAATCTTCACATGATGTCATTGTTCCTAAAAGTAACAATGCGCATAATATATTACATAATCTCTTCATAATCATTAAATTTAAAATGTAGCTTGTATCGCAAAATTAAATGACCGGGCAAAAGGATAAGAAGTACCCCGTTCTGTCTTGATAGAAGACAGCATAAACACGTCATTCATATAAAACTCTACCCGCAAACGCTCCATGGAAAGTTTCTTGATAAAATCGTATTTCCAGAAATCATAACCGATTCTTAACGAAGAAAGACTAAACTCGTTACGATCTTGCACGAAACGGGAAGTCGGTTGGGTTTTCTCATCCTTATACTCGCGCTCTTCTTCCACCCAGCGATTAGGTAATGTCTTGTATGGCTTTATATCTCCCGGATTTCTCCATCTTCCGGAGTACAAACGCTTATCCACATTCCCTGTAAGTAAAGCATTTTCCACTTTATCCACCAAAGTTTGATTGTACATCTGAGCCCCGTATTGGAAACGGAAAGTGGCATTCAGCTCTATCCCTTTATAACTGAACATGAATCCGGCTGTTCCTTGGAAATCCGGCATCTCATCACCACAAACGACTTGATCCGCCACCCGATACGTGTAAGTCCGATTACCATTCTTATCCAAATAAATTTCCTGCCCGTTTGATGGATCAATTCCTAAAGACCGAACGGCCCAAATTGCATCCAGTGAAACACCATCATAATACTTCTGAACCGGCTTATTATTATTCAAGACATCTGAAACAAGTTCATCCTGTTTAGTATTGAAATTTTTCATCGCAGAGGACACACCCGTCACTTTATTCTTATTGCGCGATATAGCAGTCGTAATCGTGAAATAACCTCTTTCTTTCGGCATATTCCAAGGAGTAACACTCAAACGAATATCAAATCCCTTGTTTTCCACGTCTCCGATATTCTCTTTCACGGTTTCAAATCCGGTATAAGTAGGAATATCAAAATCCAACAAATTATTTTTCGTCTTACCGATATAATAATCGAACTTCAATCCTAATACTCGTCCTAAATTAAAATCGACCCCGATATTGTAATCAAATTTCTCTTGCCATTTCAAATCATCATTGCGCATTCCTTTCAACATGGCTCCCAAGAATCCACCGTAAACCCGTTGCAAATCGTACTCGTAAGTTGCCAAAGACTCGTAAGCATCCGCACTCTGAGAACCTGTATATCCCAAAGAACCTCGCAATTTCAACTGTTGAATCTTAGAATCTTTTAACCAAGCCTCATTATGAATGTTCCATCCCAAGCCGACACTCCAGAAGGAGCCCCAACGGTTGTTCTTTCCATACTGGCTGGAAGCACTCGTCCGGTAAGAACCATCCATCAAGAAACGATCGTCAAAAGCATAGTTCGCCGCAAACAGAATACCCATATCCCGAATCGTAGATTCACGTCCGGTCGGGCTAGCATCTTTAGCATACTGACGAGCAAAAATAATATCGTTCATCCGATCATGCGGAAAACCTTCTGCCTTGTAAATAATTTCCTCGAAGAAAGCTTCAGATAAAGTGTAGCCCACGTTGGCAAACACGTAATGTTTTTCTCCGAATTGTTTGGAATACTGCATATTCACGTCTCCACTCAATCTTTTTTCCTCCCCCTCGTTAATCTGGTAACTTCCTTTACGGAAAAACTCATCATCTTTATAGGATCTGAACTTTAAATGATTGGCCGGATAGAATTCATCCGCACGTACACGCTTTTCTGTAATTCCAAAACGTCCCGTCACCTTCCATCCCATCACGATCATCCATTCCACGCTCAAGTTATTTGTCACGTCAATATATTTCGATTGTAACTTCGTGTTCAAAGAAGCATTATACAAAGGATTGGCTACAAAATTATCTGCCCCCGGAATAATATTGGCATTCTGCACCAACTGCCCCTTTTCATCATAAGGAGAAAGGTAAGGATTGACAGCAGCATACTCACTAAATGCTCCATAAGGGGAATCATTAGCCACGTTAGAAGTAATCGTGAGGTTATCTCTAAAGTTCAGTCCTTTATATCGATAAGAGATCGACACGCTTCCCTCGTAATTGGTTCTGTCAGATCCCTTCATCGTACCTTGCACGTTATTATAATTAAACCCGACAACCAGATTCAGACGTTCGTTACCCATCTCAAACGAGAGTCCGTGTTTCGTACCGACACCATTACGCAAAGGCTTGGATAGCCAATCCGTGTCAATCCCGGAAACCACGGCTGCTAACTTTTGGTTATACTCTCTTTGCAAATTATAGTAAGTATCCTGATTTTTATCATAAAACATTCCCGCATCTTTCTCCAACTCTAACTTTTGAGCTGCATTCGTCAAATTGTATGAAGAAAGATCAGGTGCCTGTATCTCCAGACTACCGTTATACGAAATACGCAGAGAAGCATCTGTATTCTTGATTGTCTCGATAACAATCACTCCGTTAGCTGCTTTAGATCCGTAAATAGCTTTTGCCGAAGCATCCTTTAAGATGGTCAACGATTCCACCCGATTCATATCCAAATCCGCTATTTTCTGGATCGAGGCCTCAAAACCATCTAAGATAAACAAAGGAGCATTCGGATCATTGGCATAACTACCCTTCAGGTCTATATCATCCGAGCTGATATCAAAGGCCGTTTTACCTCGTAATGCCATAGTCGGCATTTTATTCGGGTCCGATCCATATTCCAAGTTATCAAAAATCATCAATGACGGGTCCAGATTTTTTAAACTGGCAAACACATTTGAATTACTTACCTTTTTCAAATCTTCCCCTTTCATGGTCAAAGCCGAACCGGTAAAACTTCCTGCTTTTCGTTGGAAGATACCATTTACAACAACCTCTTCCACTTCTGTCACGTCCTCTTCCAAAACAATTTGAAGCGGTTTATCATCCGTAACTTTTACCTCTTTCGTCTTCATTCCCACGAAAGAAAATTGCAAGGTAATCTCCTTATTACCGGGCAATGTCAACTGGAACTTTCCGTCCGTGTCCGTCACGACACCCCCGGTAGTTCCTTTTATTAGAACGGTTACTCCCGGAAGCGGCAGCTTATCCTTGTCCGTCACCTTCCCCTCAATCTTTCTCCCCTTATCATCTTCCGGAGCCGCCTTCACATTATCCTTGGCAATTACCAAGAAATCCTCTACTAGCTTGCAATGCAAGCCGCTTCCCTTTAAAGCCTCGTTCAAAGCCTCCACGGCATTCACATTCCGTAAAGTCACGGTAACCCGCTTCACCGTTTTCAATAGTGTATTGTTATACACTACCACGTAACCGGATTGGGCCTCGACCGCCTTGATTACCTCTTCGATCGCGGCATCCTTAAACAGGATACTCACCTTCTACTGCGTGTAACTATTCTCAGCATGCAGCTGAAATAGTGTCACAAAAATCATTAATAGCTGCAATCGCATAACTTTCCAAAATTTGCATGCCACTTTCCCACACCGGGAAGTGCCATCTTTTGATTTTTTTTTCATAGATTTGTGTACCATTAATTATTAATTCTCTCTTGCCGGAGAGATTTAGTTAAATAGAAAAGGGGAAGAGGACCAATTCTTCCTCTTTTATTTTTTGTATATCATAATCACACCATCACTCTGTATATCAAATTTTAATGATTGCGTACTCGATAACAATTCTAACATAAAATCAATCGGTTTACTTCGTAGAGCAGCCCCGGAGAAACACACATCTCGCAAGGATTCATCTGCAAACTTGAAATTCACGTCATACCAGCGTCCCAATTTTTGCACGATCTCGGATAAGGGGGTATTATAGAAATAAAATGTACCGTATCGCCACGAAGTGAAATATTTTAAATCGACAGTCTCTACGGTCACTTTACCCGAAGCTATATCATAAGAGGCACACTCGCCCACGTTAACGGCTGCCACCCCATGATCAGTTCTCAAATTGATCTTACCACTTTCCAATACGGCCCAGCATTGTCCCTCTCCCGGATAACAAGATGCGTTAAAAGAAGTCCCCATGACCTCGATTGTCGCACCCTCCATGATCACGTTAAAACACCTTGCCTCATCTTTTGTCACCTCGAAATAGGCCTCTCCACTTAAACGTACCTCCCGACTATGCTCGCCGAATGCAAGCGGGTATTCTAAACAAGTTTCTGAATTTAACCATACTTTTGTTCCATCAGATAACACTAACATATACTCGCCCCCCCTCGGAACCTCAATTCGATTGTATGCTAATTCTTTTGATTGACCGATGTCCCCCGTTACGCCACTATAATTCAGTGCATTTATATCCTTAGATAACGCAATTTCCTGCCCAGAATACTTATCCACGATAACCGAATCAACAATTCGATTCAAATCAATCACTTGACCATCGGAAAGGTAAAGAATTGCCTTAGGTCCTCCCGGTAGGATCTGTTTAGGCTCAGATACAGGAAGTACCTCACCCGCTTGTTGTTTAAAAGTAAGAACATAAAATAACGTGCCACCTAGCAATAATGGCAACAGAAGTACCGCTGCATATTTCAGTATTCGAGAATACCCCAATGATCTCTGTCTTGTTCGTTTCAGAATATTTTCTAAAGCATTTTCTTTATGCAAGGAATCCATCCCCTTCAAAAAGCTTCCCATCCCCATAATTCCTTTTATATCCTCGTACATCTGTTCGTTTTCGGGAGCCTCATTACGCCACTCCTGCAACTTCATCAGCTCCTCCGATGAACACTCGTTTCGCAAGGCTCTCCATACAATTTCTTCCCAATTTTCGTCCATATACAATCTAAATAAATGATCCTTTATTGAGAAAGAGACGTGAGAAAAAAGACTTTTTTACAATAAACTGATTATGAGTGTAAAAAGATATTAGGATTGTTGAATAATAACTGTTTATACAGTTAAATTTGAGTTATTATTAAAGGATCGTTTAATAATACAACGGAAAAAACGGAAAACGGGTGAAAAAAATTAGTGAGAAAATACAAAAAAAGTAAGAAATAACTCGAAATCCTCCTTGTTCAACCCCTCGCGCAACAACTTTAAAGCTCTTGCCAGCTGGGTCTTAACGGTATTAACAGAGACTTGCATTTCCTCCGCCACGTCTTTATATTTTTTTTCATTAAAACAAATCGCAACGAGCACTTGCTGACATTTAACAGGTAAATTTTTAACGGCTTCCATCAACAAATCAATCTTAGAATCATTTTCTGATTCCGGAGAAAAATAATATACCAACTGGTCTGTCATTACCTCCACATCCACAGTACTCTTCGGTTTCTCTCGGACTCGATCCACACACATATTTCGTGTTATGCGATACAATAAAGGCCGTGCATTTTCCGTGGTCAAACGATCTCTATACATTTCCCAAAAACGTACAAACGACTCCTGTACTATGTCCTCCGCCTCCAAAAAATCCTCGGTAAACTTTACAGCATACAAACATAAAGCCTCGTAATTTTTATCGAAAACCATCGTGAAAGTCTTTTCCTTATCCTGTTCAACCAAAGCCATAACTCAATACTTTTACACACATTACTTGTGTAAAAGTATAAAATGATTTTCAAAAACCAAATAAATTAATATCCATAGGTGCAACACATATACAATAACAACAGCGAGGAACATTACCACCTATATTCTCTAATACAGATCAGTTGTCGATATTTAATATCACCTTATCTTACTATCACCTATTTTTTATGTTCTTTTTAGGAAATGGAAACGCTTCGAAAGTTTTATCTTGAATTTTGGTCATCTCAATCAATCTCTTTTCGATCGACATCCAATCATATTCTCCATTCACCATGACAATATCCTCCTCAAAATCAATATCATCAAAGTAAGTAATAGCTTTAAAAGGTCTTATGACATTTGAGTTTGGAAATTTACGTTCATACATTTTCAACATTGAACTGAAAGGGAAACGAGTAGAGAGGAAAGCAATATCGATAAAATCCTTTAATCGTGATCCATTGTCTGCAATAGCAGAAAGCTTCATGGCAATAACGTCTTCCATACTATACAATCTTATACCGGATTCAATGTATGGTTTCTCAAGATAATCATAAGAATGGGTAATACAATCTATTTTCACACCATCTATCGTACCCTTCAGAGTATTTTTTCCCATGAAATCTGTACGAAATCCATACTCCTCTTTCAAGAATTGTTCCAATTGAACTGCATCAAATGATTCCGGCGTGAAAAGATCTAAATCCAAACTCAGTCTATGCCCTAAATATAGAGATAAAGAGGTACCTCCTGCCAAGTTAAAACCGACCATCATTCTTTCTGCTTCCAACTTTTTCAGGAGTTCAAGAGTCGATCTCGTAACAGTTTCCGTGTATAACATTTCAATTCTTCTTTTTTCAAATTAAAAACAACACAAACGAAATTCATATCTCGTGGAGACAAGCTCGGAACCTCCTTTATGATTTCCCTGAAACCTTCTATTCCCCCGTATAATTTGAATGCTGCATAAAAATCCTTCAGCCATCCTCTTTCAATGATACGTTGAACCACAATCTTTCTTGATTTCCACCAGTCAAAACAAGACAAATCATATTCCCAAAGTAAAGATGGAGAAATTGAAACTTCGCCCGTATATGTCTTATATTCATCAAATATAGTCATTTATCATTCATTTTTAATGATATACAAATTTACTACATTTCGTTGGGACATACAATTTTTCAGGTATTTTTTATCAGTCTCGTTCTTCAGGAAATCATCTTTTAAGACAAAATAATACTTTTCATATTTACCTACCTTACCGAACAGACCGTTTCACAATCCAGATACTCACCTCATACAATAACCACATCGGAAGCGACACCAACAACAAGGTAAATACATCTGATGTCGGAGTTATAATCGCAGCCACAACAAGGATAATCACCACAGCATGACGTCGATAACGCCTCATAAAATCGGCAGAAATAAATCCCAATTTAGCAAACAACCACGAAAGAATCGGAATCTCGAAAACAATTCCCATCGCAAGACTCATCATCAACAAAGTACTGATATACGATTGCAAAGAAATCATATTCTCGACCTGGTCACTCACCTGGTACGTCCCAAGGAAACGGAACGTTAAAGGAAAGATTAAAAAATAACTGATCAGCACCCCCACCATGAACATGATATATCCATAACCGACAACCCTCACGACATACTTACGTTCATTAGCATATAAAGCCGGGGAAACAAAGCGAAACAACTGATACAAAATATAGGGAGAGGCACACAAAACTCCCGTACACATGGCAACTTTCATGTGAATCATAAACTGCTGAGCCAACCCCGTGTTGATCAACTTCACGTAAAAATCCTGTGCCTGCTCGTCAGTCACCCACCCGCTAAAAAAATACAACCACCGATAAGTAATAAAATCAGCGTCCTTGGGAGCAAGAATAACAGAAAACAGCGCCTCCTTGAAAAAGAATGCCACCACCGCGAACACGGCAGTCACGGCAGCAATCTTTACCAAGGAAGCCCGTAGTATATCCAGATGGTCCCAAAAACTCTGTTTTTCAGACTCGCTCGCCTGCTCCATATTACTCCTTTTTCCCTTCCGAAGTATCGTCTTTCTCCAAACCGTTCATCCCCTCTTTAAAAGAACGAACTCCCTTACCAAGTCCTTTCATCAATTCGGGGATCTTCTTGCCTCCAAACAATAACAACACGACCAGCACGATCAACAAAATTTCCGGCATTCCAATGCCACCGATAAATAATGGAACTATCATCTTATTTACGTATTATATAATTAATAAACAACCAACCGCCAACGATTTGCAGGAACATACCCGGCAAACCGATACGAAAATCCTGTACCGCTTTATAAAAATCTCCAACCATGATCCATTCCCCCAGCGTACCGACAACTTGATAAAAAAGTACGACGGCCACAAGTAACAAAAGAGAAGCTTTGCGAAAATACATGGCAGCATACCCGGCGGCAACCGCTAATAATACCGATTTCAACAATACGGCAGGCAGCACCGCCACGGCAGGCATTCCAAAGAGAGCCGAATTCACCAAAGGCGAAACAATCGCCGTCAACAATCCCACCTTCCAACCATACTTATAGGCACCTACCAAAGTAAAGAAATAAATAGGCAACCAACGGATCCCCCCCTGTGGCACCAAATGGCACAACTGCGGTAACAAAATATTACCCGCCACGAACAAAGCCACTGCCAAGTACGTCTTTGCCTGCTTATACTCCAAAGAATAAAGTCTTAACGTTGTCGTTCTCATAACTCAATTATTTATCCAATTTCACCAGTTCATACTTCTGGCTTCCAATTCCTAGTTTCTCTCCATACTCCAACGTATGCATCCCGTGACGGGAATCAATGCGCTCGATCAAATGAATTTTCCCGTGATCCTCCGATGCCCGCACCAAATCCGTACATGCCTTATCCAAGGCGATGGGATCAAGCGAAGCCAGAATACCGATATCCCCCATTTTGGGATCTTCCGGCGAGGCATCACAATCACAATCTACGGATAAATTATTCGCGACACTGATATAAAGTATTTTATCCCCGCAATGATCGGCTACCGCTTTTGCGGCCTCGGCCATTGATTCCAGAAAATCATCCTGAGGAGGTAAATTTCCCCAAGGATCCCCTTTCGTTTTCCCGGCAGAATGAATCCAAGCCTTACCCCCCGAGGAAGCAATCCCGATAGACATATTCTTAATCGCACCACCAAATCCTCCCATAGCATGACCTTTAAAATGCGAAAGAACAATCGTGAAATCATAATTTAGATAGTGAGAACCGACAAAATCCTCTTTCAAATGTTTTCCTCCTTTCACGGGGAGAGCAACCTCACCATCAGCATCCATAATATCCACCGGGGCAATAGCCGTAAACCCATGCTCCTTGGCTGCTTTCAAATGGTTTTCCGTATTGGCACGTCCCCCGCCATAAGCCGTATTACACTCCACGATTGTCCCGTTAACCTTTTTCACCAAATCTTTGATCAAAGCCGGTTGCAAAAAATTATGTCCTCCCGGTTCTCCCGTGGACAATTTCACGGCCACCTTCCCCGTGGCCTCACGGCCTAAAGCCTCGTAAATCTTCACGAGATTCTCTGCGGAAATCTTCGTAAACATATAAACCTTCGGCACTTCCATATTTTTTTCAGATGCTTTTTCCTGAGCCCGGGCACAATCCGCTCCCATGACAGAGGTCAGCAAACAAAACAAAATCATATACACGTTCCTTCTCATATCCATAATATTAGTTATTCAATCATTAAAATCTCACATTCACCCCCGCCATCACCGTTGCTTTCGGCATCGGGAATCCCGCATTAATCTCGTACTTCCGAGCTAAAAGATTTTCCCCTCTCACCCAAATATTCAACCACTCCGAAGCACGGAAGGAACCTCTCAAATTCCACAGCACAAAATCTTCCGTCGCATAATCACCTTGACCCGCCACTTTCACCTCCGTGTAAAGTCCGGCAACATACTGGCAACCTGTCGACACGTACCAACGTCCCTTCGAAAAAGCAGCTCCCGCATACAACTTATGTTCGGGCGAAGCCAGCACGGGATTATCCATATGCAAATAGCTGTAATTAGCATCCAGCGACCATGCTGACGCTAAACGATAAGCAACCTGTGCCTCTACCCCGGCGTTCTCCACTTTCCCCGTATTCACGTTCATCTGACGCCCATCCACCGGTACACGCATAATCAAATCCTTCCCGTCTATATAGAAAGCATTCACCCCGTATGACAACCGTCCTTGCAGCAACCGCTGAGAATAAGACAACTCGTAACTCCACAACTTCTCCGGATTCAAATCGGCATTAGCCGGACGAAACATATACAACTCGCGAATCGTCGGGTAACGGAATCCCTTACTTGCCATCAACTTGATCTCGCTATCCCGCGGCAGGCGGAAAGAAAGTCCTACTTGAGGAATCCACTCCGTACCCACGTGAGAATGATTATCGACACGCATCCCGACATCAAAAGTAAGCCAATCACTGATATTTTGTCGAAAATCGATATACCCGGCCACGTTATCCTGCGTCTTATCCACTTGCGGTTCACGCTCCCCCTCCAGCGGTTGATTCCACGATTCTCCACCGAAATGGAAATAGTCAAACCCCACGGTCAAACGGTTACCTTCAAAAAGTTGCGCACTCTGGTACCACGACACCCCCAACATTTGGTCCCGGGACTCGAAACGGTAATCCAATGGTTCCTCGTCGAGATGATACCCGTCATTAATCCAATGTTTTCCCCAATTATAAAAGAAACTCACTGTCCCCGAAGTCTTCTCATAATTATTTTCCAAAGCGAAAGAAGTCATTCCCCGGGTAATTCGCTGGTCATTATCAAGCAAAGGATCAAACGTCTCTCCCGGATTTGAAGCATTAAAACGGGTTACATTCACATCCGCCCACACGTTCCAATGATCCGCGATCTCATACCCAAGCTTGACATAACCGCCATATTGCTCAAACGCCATATCCTTCCGATGCCCGTCAGTACGGTTATACGAGCCGCTGAGAATACTCGTAAAACGCCCTTTCCGAATACGGTTGCTCACCTCCGATTGCAACGTGTTATAAGAACCATACCCCACGTTAGCATGTGTACGGACACCATCCTCTTTCATCTTCCGGGTAACGATATTAATCACGCCTCCCATGGCATTGGAACCATACAACACGGAAGCCGGTCCCCGAAGCACTTCCACCCGTTCCGCCAGCATCGACTGGTAAGCATCTGATATCGGATGCCCCATCAACCCCATATACTGGGGATGACCGTCAATTAACACCAGCACTCCCGTGGTTGGCACTCCCGGTTGCGGAGCACCCCCAATCCCGCGCAAGCTCATTCCTCCCGCAGCACCTCCTGACACGCCATATCCCAACATCCCGCGGGAAGTCGTGAAAAGGCCGGGAATATTCTCCGTCAAAAGAGGTAATAAAGAAGGTTCATTACTTTGTTCAATCTGTTCCAGGTTCACCACGGACACCGTCATGGGTAAATGACGTACATCCGTCTCGTTGCGTGTTCCCGTCACAACGACTTCACCAAGCGCCACCTTTCTCTGTACAGCCAAACTATCAGGTACCTCTTCGGCCCGTAGCGAGGTCAATTCCAAAAGAAACAATAAAACAAATATCAATATTTTAATCATCTACTTTTTACTCATTATATTTATAAATTCCTCGATCTGAACCAAACACGCTTCCGGAGTTTCCAAGGAATAACACCGAGTCTCCAACGGACACCATCCCGTCCGTGTACGATTTATAATATGCGGCACCTCTTCCGAATACCCCGTGGCTATCCCGGCCCGCTCCAACAGTTCACGAGCCGGAAGACTGATCACAAGAGCAAACACCTCTCTCACGCCCCCCAATGCCAGCAACGCCGCGGCAGCCTTACCGATCACCTTGTCGGCCATGGATGCCCCCGCAAGAAATTCCGGTTCCTCCTTCAACAAACGGTATAAATCCTTTACTCCCCGTTCCCGGAATATCCGAACCTCTCCCTGATTATAAATAACGCAAGAACATTGTTCCGCTAGCAAACGCTCTTTTAACTGTTGTTGGTTCATATCTCTTTTTCATTTTCTAAAACGTCCTTCCCCGTTTCAAATCTTCCACGTAACGGTCAATACGCCGTAACTCTTTAGGGATATCGATACTTTGCGGACAATGAGGCACGCATTGATTACACCCGATACAGTGGCTGGCCTGACGCAACCGTGGTACCGAACGATCATACCCTACAAGAAAAGCCCGCCGGGCCTGGCGATAATTCTCATCCCGCGAGGAAGTTGACACATTCCCTTCGTTAATACACTTGTTATAATGCAACAGGATAGCCGGAATATCCAACCCGTAAGGACAAGGCATACAATACTTACAATCGTTACAAGGAATTGTCGGGTAACGAAGCATCAACTGTGCCGTCTCCTCCAAAAAATTCTTCTCCTCATCTGTCAACAATTCAAGAGGTGAATACGTACGTAAATTATCCTGTAAATGCTCCATATAAGTCATCCCGCTCAAAACCGTCAGTACACCGGGGCAACTTCCCGCAAACCGGAATGCCCACGAAGCGACACTCGACCCCATCTTACGTTGCTTCAACCGCGTGGCTATATGATCGGGTACCTTCGAAAGTCGTCCACCCAACAACGGTTCCATAATAATAGCCGGAATATTCCGTTTCTCCAATTCTCCATAAAGATAATCGGCATTCACATTTCTCCCCGAAGCATGTTTCCAATCCACGTAATTCAGCTGAATCTGCACAAAATCCCAATGCACGGATTCATGCATGGCTAACACCTCATCGAACACATCCACCGTACCATGGAATGAAAATCCCAAGTTACGGATACGCCCTGCCTCCCGCTCTTTCATCAGGAAATCGATCATCCCGTTTTCAATGTAACGCTGCCGGAAGGTCTCGATACCACCGTTACCTATCGAATGCAACAGATAGTAATCGATCGTGTCTACCTGCAAATCCTCGAATGACTTCCGGTACATGGCCATCGAATTCTCCCGGGTATAATTGGAAAAATTCGACAACTTGGTTGCGATCAGAAATTTCTCCCTCGGATGACGCTTCAAGGCAATCCCCGTGGACTTTTCCGACCATCCCTGCACGTACACGGGGGACGTATCAAAATAGTTCACCCCATGTTCAATAGCATAATCTATCAACCTGTTCACCTCCTCTTGATTAATCACATTCCCGTTTCCGTCAGGGGCGGGAAGTGTCGGCCAACGCATACACCCGTACCCCAAGATCGATACCTTTTCCCCTGTTTTCGGGTTGGTGCGGTAAGTCATTTTGTCCGTCGGGATCTCTCCTTGAGCCGCAAGATCACCCGTGACAGGATTGTTTTTCGGGGCACAACCGGCCAAAGCCACCGTGGTTGTCGCCGCACTAATTCCCACGATTTTCAAGAAATCACGGCGATTTATCTCTTTTTTCTTCTCTTGTTCTTCCATGTACTCGTAATTTTAAATCGTTCTGTGAAGTTCATGCCCTTCCACGTAAATCGCACTGAACGGACGTGCCGGACAAAGATTCTCGCAAGCTCCGCAACCGATACAACGTTCCGTATTCACCACCGGAATTTTCAATGAATTCGCATTATCGGGATCGGAAGCGACCATCGAAATAGCTCCAACCGGACAATGCCGGGCACAATTACCACACGCAACTCCATCCCGCAACGGCACACAATTCTTCTCCACCCATACGGCATGACCGATCTGCGTGGCAGATTTATCCGCAGGCGTGATCTTCAAGATTGCTCCAGCCGGACAAACCTCCGAACATTTTGTACATTCCGGACGACAATATCCCCGTTCATAAGACATCTCCGGCTGCATCAACATCGACAACTTCGTCGAGGGCCGTAATACCTGATTGGGACACACCGAAACACAAAGCTGGCACCCGGTGCAATGATTCTGCATATTACGTAATCCTTGGGCTCCCGGGGGTACAATCGGAGTCATCCGCTCGGGTATTTTCTTATCCAAAATGACAGCCAAACCACCATCCACTTTCTTCTCTTGCGCTTTTACTGCTGACGAAACAAAAAGAAGTCCCATCCCCGTCAAGAAACTCCGGCGAGCATTATCCGTTTTCTTTTCACCCGAAACTTCCACAGTTTTCTTCAAACGGGACTCGTAACGAATAGCCCCATGCTGACACGTATCGATACAATCCATACACGTCACGCAACGACTATAATCAATCCGATGCTCTTTATGATTAATACAAGCCGCCTTGCATTTGCGGGAACATAAACTACAATTCGTACATTTCTCCGCATCAATCACCGGGCGGAACAAGGAATACCGGGAGAAAAATCCCAACACCGTACCCACCGGACAAATCGTGTTGCAATACGTCCGCCCGTTTCTCCAAGCCAACACGACCAGCACAATAAACGTAACCGATGCAATAATAAAAGTCGGCAAACTCTTCAACCACACTGTCGTTTCATAAAAAGCATAACTATCACTCCTTTCAGCAATATAAGCCAACACGTTATTTCCCCATTGATATACCGGGGCAAAAAGATTCGAGGCTATTCGCCCGTAAGAACTATAAGGAGCCAACAACGCTACCACCGAGCCGATTCCGGCGATCACGGCGATCACAAACACCCCCAAGACACCATACCGTAACCACGATACCGCAGGAGAGTAAGAAAAACGGTATTTCTTTTTAGGGCGTCGTCCGCTAAACCAAGACACTATATCCTGAAACACGCCCAGCGGACAAATCACCGAGCAATATACTCGTCCGAACACGAGCGTCAACACGACCCACAAAAGAATGACCCCGACATTCAAGGCCAACACGGCAGGCAAGAACTGTATTTTCGCCAACCATCCGAACCACGTATGCAATGTTCCCGTGAAATCAAGGAACAACAAAGTGATCATTACAAATGATACAAGGGCTACTGTTAATCTGATTTTTCGTAGCATAAAATGTTATTTTAGTGATTTAAACATCACAAAAATATAGAATAATTACCAACAATTTGTATACAAATTACAGATTAAACAACCAAAATTACAGATATAACTATTCCCACACAGATCTAACCCAAATAAAGAAGTAATCCTACCCAAATAATCCTACTTATTCAGAGCTTACTCGTTGCTTAGTCGTTGCTCATGCATTACGGCATGTGTAAGCTCCGAATGAGCCACGAGAAAGGTTCGAATATGTGGGATTATTTCCTTAGGTTCTCCTTAGGAACTCTTTAGGTTCTCTTTATGAATCAATCAACAAGTCACCCTCCTATTTTCTACTATCCAATATCTTCGTCCCGATGTCCATATAGCGATACACATCCCGGGTGGTCTCCCGGATACGTTCCTCGTCCTTTTTATGCCCCAACCGGACAATAATGGCATTCTTTTCGGGAATAGCAATAATATATTGTCCCAACATTCCCCGGAAATAGGGATTTTGTTGCCCTTTATAGTTCATCATCCAAATCTGGAAGCCATAATAATCCAAAGAATCCTTACCCCATTCGTCCTTCAGATACCCCGCCGGACTCATGGCCTCGTTAATATATTCTTCCGAAACCAACTGTTTCCCGTTCCAATTCCCGTGATGCAACATCAAACGGGCAAAACGGGCAATTTCCCTCGCCGTGGTGTGAAAACAACAGAAAGATTTCTCGTCCCCGTCCTTTTTATCCAGCAACCAATAAGCGTCCTGACAGGCTTGCATCGGTTTCCATAACTTCTCTTCGGCATAATCACTAATGCTCTTTCCAGTCGCTTTCTCCACGACAAAAGCCAAAATCTGCGTGTCCCCGCTCCGGTATGAGAATTGTTTCCCCGGTTCCTCGATCACGTTCAACGTAGTCACCAAATCATAAAGATCGTTCCCGTAGTAGCCATGTGTAGTTACCGAAAATAGCGACGCATAAGCCTCATCCCAACTCAACCCACCACTCATGGTTAACAGATTGCGAATCGTGATATTTTTCTTTTTTCCCTCGTTAAATTCCGGGATATATTTCCCCACCGGATCATCCAGACTGGTAATTTTCCCCTCGTCATAAGCAATGCCGACCAACAACCCCACGATACTCTTGGTCGATGAAAATATATTGGATGTCTTCGTGTCATTCCAACCGGACCGATATTCTTCGTACACGATACTATCATTCTGGATCACCAGAAAAGAAACTGTACGAAAATCATTCAAGTAGGCATCATCCTCCGGGCTCAACTCATAGGTATTATAATCCTTGGCAATCCCCCACGTCCAACACGTATCAGCCTTCCTCACCGTATGCTTGTCAAACATCGACAAATCATCTATCGACGGGTACCAGTACAACAACGCCTGCCGTGCATAATAAGGCAGACAGAAATAAGCAATCCCCAGCACCACCACAACCGTCAAAAGTATCTTATATCTTTTTTTCATTTTCAATTCTCCATTTTCAATTCTCAATTCTCCTGACTTTCGCCACCATCTTCCGAATTACCCCTTCCCCGATACAAGGAGCATGAGCATCTTCCGGGAAAAAGATCACGAACTCACCGGGAGATAACGTGAACACCATTTCCACCGGGTCCCGGTAAAAAGTAAAATCACCCGCAACATCATACGGTGCCCGTTCTTCGCCCAATAAACTTTGAGCTTTCCAACCATAGCTTTCCGGCATACTCAAAGGCATTTGAATATCGATATACTTATCATGCCGTTCATACACGGCTTCTTCGGTTTTCCGTCCTTTGGCATCTTCAATTTTGAGATAGGCATTATCCCCGTCAATGTCAATTCGTCCCACGGGCATACTTGACAAATCATGTGTTTTTATATAGTCAAAGACCACTTTAAAATACGGGTTTAACCCCTCAATTCGTTCGCTATTAGCCAGTACGTCTACAATCATAATTTTATTTCAATTTTTTTATACAACAAAGATAACGAAAATACGTTAACAACAAGAAAACCAAGCAAGAACAACGCACATTTTCTTCTAAAAAATGTGTACACTGCCCGGTTTCCATCATATTCTAGGCCAAACGTTATATTAGAACTACATAAATTTTAATCACTATGAAAAACTCATACCTTACGATGATCGTTTTCACGATTTTTACCATCGCTTTTTGCACCAATGCACGGGCACAAAAACAGAATCGCGTGGAAAGACTATATCAACACATCGCCTGGTCCGAAGGAGACAAGTACGACCGATTGAGAGAACGGATGGACACCAAAAGCATGGATGCCTACAAAAATGAAATCTCTCTGGCCGATGCCCTTAGGCAACTGTTACTGACTCCTCGTGTTAATGCCATCGAGCCGTACTTGAAAAGTAGTATGGCCGTCCAGCAACAGGACGGGGGCGCTCGACTACGCTCATTCTGCCAAGCAGCAAACCTGAATGTCAACCTTTTCCGTCACAAAGCAGACTCCACGATCCTTGCTTTGCTTACCTATTCCCAGGACCAACTTGAAGATTCCCGTACAGTACTTGCACAAATAAAAGAATACGATTACAATATGGACCCCGACGTTTACGAGGCCATCGTCCGGCTAAAGGAAAAAGTACAGTATGCAGACCTGAAAGCCCACCCTACACAGGTAAAATGCAACACTTATTTCAAAGACTTCCCTAACGAATACAATTATGTCGAGGTGGCCAACATATATAATGATCTGCTGTACAAAGCCATTCTCAACAAACAAAACGATTCAACCATTCTCTGTTATTTCAATGACACCACTCTAAAAACATTCTACGCCAACTCCAAGGAACCGCGTCCCTACCTAGCTGAAGTACAAAAACTCTATGACGACTGCCTGTTCAAAGCGATACAAACGGCCACTTCTCCGGATTCACAAAAACATTGTATCCATGCTTATATCGAATGTCCCTATCTGGCAGGATGTAACCGCAAATACCTGCCACAAGTGGAATACACGAACGACAGCATAGACCTGATCCTCCTTGTTTCGCAAGTTGATTCTTTCCCACGCCTCCCGTTGATCAAGACTTACCTCCAAACACATAAATACAAGCCATTCCGAGACAAAGCCCAACAGTTAAGGAAACAATTTATCGACTCGATGACTTACATATCCCCTACCATCACCCGTTGTTACTCCGGAATTAACATCACTCGGGAAACCAAAATTCACCATGATTCGCTCACAATCACCACATACCATTACTCCCCTCAAGGGCTTTTGACACGGATCATTCAAAGCACACGACTGCAAAAAGATTCCACAACTACCACACCGTTAAACTTGATTGTCACGACATTCAGGTATAATGACCTCGGTAAATGTTACGAGGAGGAAACCATTGATTCCCTCGCTAAAGCAACCGTATGCCTGATCAATTATCAGTATGACACGACTTCCCATCCCGTCATGAAAACGACCAAGTGGAGTCACGGGCAAAACACTATTGACTATTACAATCACAGAGGACAGGTCAATCGAACCCAAGAATACCGGAACGGGCTGATTTGCGCCCAAACAGACTACACTTATGACCCACAAGGGCGTCTCTCCGGTAAAACATGGATAAACACCCGACCGGATACCGACCATCCCGCCACGAAACAAGTCACACTTTATATTTACGACTCATTCGGTTACCTCACAAGCATTTCCTACGTGAAAGAGAATCTGCAAAACGAAAAAATAACAAGTAATATGACTCTAACTTACGATGAATTCGGCAACCCGATCAATCCTAATTACCAATATACTTACGACCAAACCGGAGCATGGACCAGTAAAACGAGCAAGACGAACCCGGCGGACAGCGAGAAAATCACTTATGTCTACAAGCAAAACAAAAAATAGACCCGCACATTTTCGTTTAGGCTTTCAATTTTCAATTAGTTATCGTACCTTTGTGCCCAATTAATTTTTAAATAAATGGAGCACAGAGCAGGTTTTGTCAATATCTTAGGAAACCCCAACGTGGGGAAATCAACCTTGATGAATCGACTAGTCGGGGAGAAATTATCGATTATCACGTCCAAATCCCAAACCACGCGTCACCGGATCAAGGGGATCGTGAACGGGGAGGACTTTCAGATCGTGTTTTCCGATACCCCGGGTGTCGTGAAACCCAGTTACAAGATGCAGGAATACATGCTTGATTTCTCGAAAAGCGCCATTATCGATGCCGACATCATCCTCTACGTCACCGACGTGGTGGAGAATATCGAGAAGAACGCAGACTTTATCGAGAAAGTGAAGCAAAGCGAGGTCCCCATCCTTCTGGTGTTGAACAAAATTGACTTGACCACTCCGGATAAACTGGATGCCTTGTTCGACAAGTGGAAAGAGATCATCCCGCGAGCTGAAATATTCCCGATCTCGGCTACCGAGAATTTCAACGTGGACAATCTATACAAGAGAATTCTGGAGTTGTTACCCGTGGGAGAACCTTATTTCGACAAAGAAGAAATGACCGATATGCCGGCACGCTTTTTCGTAACCGAAATTATCCGGGAAAAGATTTTATTGAACTACGATAAAGAAATTCCCTATTCCGTCGAGGTTGTCGTGGAGGAATTCAAGGAAGAAGCCAAACGTATCAACATCATGGCCGTGATCAACGTGGAACGGGATTCCCAAAAAGGTATCATCATCGGGCATCAAGGAGCCGCATTGAAAAAAGTCGGCACGGAAGCCCGTGTTGACATCGAAGCCTTCTTCGGGAAAAAAGTATTCCTGAACCTATACGTTAAAGTCCTCAAAGACTGGCGGAACAAGGAAAACGACCTGAAACGCTTCGGTTACAAACAACTTTAATTTTTTAGTTTTATCTTTTAACTTTTATCTTTCCAATGAGTAATATTGTTGCAATAGTAGGACGTCCCAACGTGGGAAAATCAACACTTTTCAATCGTTTGGTCGGTGGCCGGAAAGCCATCGTAAACGAGGAAAGCGGGGTGACCCGTGACCGGAATTACGGAAAATCAGAGTGGAACGGCAAAGAATTCTCGGTGATTGACACCGGAGGATACGTCTCCAACAGTTCGGACATCTTCGAGGAGGAGATCAACAAACAGGTATTACTCGCCATGGACGAGGCCGACGTGATCCTGTTCGTCTGCGACGTGGAACTCGGTATTACCGATCTGGACCACAGTTTCGCCCGTATGCTTCGGAAAGTCAACAAACCCATCTACCTCGTGGCAAACAAGGTAGACAATGGAGAACGTCTTTACGATATACACGAATTCTATAAACTGGGAGTCGGAGAAGAAATCTTTCCCGTAGCCTCTATCAACGGTTCGGGAACCGGTGATCTGCTTGACAAGGTGGTTTCACACTTCACCACCGACCCGATTGAAAACATGGAAGAGCTTCCTAAAATTGCCATCGTAGGACGTCCCAACGTGGGAAAATCCTCCACCATTAACGCCCTTATCGGGGAAGAACGTAATATCGTAACCGATATTGCCGGAACAACTCGTGACACGATTACAACCCGCTACAATCGTTTCGGACACGACTTTCTACTAGTTGACACTGCCGGATTACGCAAGAAAGCGAAAGTCAGTGAAGACGTGGAATTCTATTCCGTGATGCGTTCCGTACGTGCCATCGAAGACAGTGACGTGTGCATGCTACTGATTGATGCTACCCGGGGAATGGAATCTCAGGACTTGAACATATTCCATCTCATCGAGCGTAACCAGAAAGGCGTGGTAGTCCTCGTAAACAAGTGGGACCTGATCGAGAAAGATAACAAAACGACTATCAATTTTGAGAAAGAACTGCGGGCAAAAATGGCCCCCTTCAACGACGTGGAAATCATTTTCACCTCGGCTCTCACAAAACAACGTCTGTTGAAAGCGCTTGAATCAGCCATCCAGACCTACGAAAACCGAAAACAAAAACTGAAAACATCCGAACTGAACCGCATCATGCTGGAAGAGATCGAAAACTTCCCTCCCCCCAGCTTGAAAGGAAAATATATCCGCATAAAATACGTGACACAGTTACCATCGAAAACCCCAACTTTCGCATTTTATTGCAACTTACCGCAATACGTGAAAGAACCTTACAAGCGTTTCTTGGAAAACAAAATCCGGGAACACTGGAAGTTCACGGGTGTACCGATTCAGATTTTCATGCGTAAAAAATAAAAAAATGAAAACCATCCTCGCTGCAGGATGGTTTTTATTTTATCATTATATTTGTTCTATTCAAAAAATCATATTATGGCAAAAAATACAATAGAACATGATGGAATCGTGACGCAGGTGGCTGAAACCTTTATTATAGTGACCATACAAAGCCAAACAGCCTGTGCGGGATGTCATGCCAAAGGAGCTTGTGGTATATCGGAAATGGCCTTGAAGAGTATCACGGCAGAAAAACCAAATGAATATGTCAAAATAGGAGACAAAGTAATCGTCAGTGCCAGTACCCAAAATGCCATGCTTTCCGTCCTGCTGGCATACATCGTTCCTTCTATCCTTATAATCGCCGTTCTGACTTTGTTAATTCTTGCCGGGACCAGTGAAGTCCTAGCTGCAACGCTGTCTCTAACGACTACAACAGTATATTTTATTGTTCTTTATTTATTAAGAAACAAGTTTGCCCAAAAAATAAAATTCAAGGTTAAAATAGCATAACCTAGAAAAAAAATAATAACTTTACGGGCGTTATTACAAACTAGAGGAGACAAAACAAACACCTTTATGATGACTACTACCATTATTTACACCATTATTTCTTTGTGCGCTATTGGAATCGCGTCTGCCGTGATTCTTTATTTTGTTGCACAAAAATTCAAGGTCGAGGAAGACCCTAGAATTGATACCGTGGAAAGCATACTACCGGGAGCTAATTGCGGAGGATGTGGCAAACCCGGGTGTAGGGGATTTGCAGAAGCCACGGTAAAGGCGACTTCATTGGATGGACTGTTTTGTCCGGTTGGAGGTGCGGAAACCATGACGAAAGTTGCCGCTGCTTTGGGTATGGAAGTAACTGCACAAACTCCACAAATCGCGGTGGTAAGATGCAACGGCACGTGTGACCATCGTCAACGTACCAGTCAATATGACGGTTACAAATCATGCGCCATCGAACATTCCCTTTACCGGGGAGAAACCGATTGTACATTCGGTTGCCTCGGGTGTGGAGATTGCGTAACAACCTGCCAGTTCGACGCCATTCACATGGACGAAAACGGTCTCCCGGTCGTTTCCGAGGAGAAATGCGTGGCATGTGGAGCTTGCGTGAAGGCCTGCCCGAGAAATATCATCGAATTGCGGAACAAAGGAGTAAAAGACCGACGAGTTTTCGTTTGTTGCGTGAACAAGGACAAAGGGAACATTGCCCGTAAAGCCTGTACAGCAGCTTGCATCGGATGTGGGAAATGCGTGAAAGAGTGTCCATTCGAGGCCATCACGTTAGAAAACAACTTGGCATACATTGACTTCCGCAAGTGCCGACTTTGCCGGAAATGTGTCAGTGTTTGTCCGACACATGCGATCCACGAGGTTAATTTCCCTCCCCGGAAAATCACCGAACCTGCAGACCAGTTGAAAACTGCAACGAATTAATTTACGATTTATGAATGACGATTAACGATGAATAAATCTAAAATCAAGAAATCATAAATCTAAAATTAAAAAGTTCATTAGTTTTTCAATCTAAAATTTAAAATCTAACACCTAAAACTAATACACCGTGCTCAAGACATTTAAAATTGGGGGAGTTCACCCACCAGAAAATAAATTATCAGCACAAGGGGAAATCATCACGCTTCCCCTCCCCGAACAAGTAAGTATACCATTATCACAACATATCGGGGCTCCTGCCGTTCCCACGGTGAAAAAAGGAGATCAAGTAAAAGTAGGACAAATCATCGGTCAAGCTGCCGGTTTCATATCAGCAAACATACACAGTTCCGTATCCGGAACCGTCATGTCACTTGATCCCGTGATCGATGCCAGCGGGTATCCCCGCCCGGCTGTTACCATTAAGGTGGAAGGTGACGAATGGGACGAAAATATCCTAAAAGAACCCATCAACAAGCAACCCGGTACATTCACGAAAGAAGAAATACTAGCAGCCATCAGTGCAGCAGGAATCGTCGGTATGGGTGGCGCCACCTTCCCGACACAAGTGAAATTATCCCCCCCTCCCGGAAGTACCGCCGAAGTACTGATCATAAACGGTGTGGAATGTGAGCCTTACCTCACGGCTGACCATCGTTTAATGCTGGAACATGGGAAGGAATTGATCATTGGTATAGAACTCATCATGAAAGCCCTCGGCGTGAAACGCACGATCGTGGGAATCGAAAATAATAAACGGGACGCCATTGAAGAACTTGGTAAGCTTGCCAAACTGGCGGACGGAATCGAAATCTGCCCGTTAAAAATACAATACCCGCAAGGAGGTGAGAAACAATTAATACAAGCGACCACGGGAAAATTCGTGCCATCGGGCGGACTACCTATTGCTGTCGGAGCCGTGGTTCAAAACGTGGGAACGGTATATGCCGTGTACGAAGCTGTTATGAAACACAAACCCTTGTTCGAACGGGTAGTCACGGTTACCGGAAAATCATTAAAAGAACCGGGTAACTACCTTTGCCGCATCGGAACCCCGATCTCACAACTGATCGAGGCCGCCGGGGGATTACCTGAAGACACGGGTAAAGTGATCGGAGGAGGTCCCATGATGGGGAAAGCCCTAACCAACACAAGCATTCCCGTTACAAAAGGCACGAGCGGCATCCTACTGATGCGTCAAGAGGAATCTACCCGCAAAGAATATCGCAACTGTATCCGTTGCTCGAAATGCGTTAACGTATGCCCCATGGGGTTGGAACCCTATTATTTGATGGTGCTTGGAGAACACAACAAGCTGGAGATGCTGGAATCGGAAAAGATCATGGATTGTATTGAATGCGGTTCATGTAGTTTTACCTGTCCCGCAAATCGTCCGTTGCTTGATGTGATCCGTCTGGCAAAAGCCAGAACCGGTCAAATGATTCGGTCGAGAAAGAAATAAAAAATTAATGTAGAATTTAGAATTTAAAATTTAGGATGAAAAGAATCACTAAATCTAAAATCATAAATCAAGAAATTAGTAAGATCTAAAATATTTCATATGAGTAATTTCACCATATCCCCCTCCCCCCACGTTCATGGCGGGGATTCGATAGAAAAAAACATGTACGGCGTACTTATCGCATTAGTACCTACGTTTATCTTTTCTATCGTATTTTTCGGGTTAGGCGCCATTCTGGTAACCCTCACCTCGGTAGCTGCCTGCCTTGTATTCGAATACGTTATTCAAAAATACCTCATGAAACAGCGTCCCACGATATGGGACGGATCAGCCATCATCACGGGAGTATTGCTGGCATTTAACCTTCCATCCTCCCTTCCCTTGTGGATCGTGGTGATCGGAGCCTTGGTTGCCATCGGTATCGGTAAGATGAGTTTCGGAGGATTAGGAAACAATATTTTCAACCCGGCTCTCGTGGGTCGTGTTTTCCTGTTGATCTCTTTCCCGGTACAAATGACCACTTGGCCCGTACCGAACGGGTTCGCCACGGCTGATGCCGTAACCGGAGCTACCCCTCTGGCACTCGTGAAAGAAGCCGTCAAGAACGGACAAGCCGTCGGTGACACACTATCTTCAGTTGGAATCACTACCGGCAACCTGATTCTCGGTAACATCGGGGGAAGTTTAGGAGAAGTAGCCGCTATCGGACTTTTACTAGGATTTGCTTATATGTTAATCCGGAAGATCATCAGCTGGCACATCCCGGTAGCTATCTTTGCCACGGTTATCGTATTTTCCGGAATACTGAACTTAGCCGATCCTGCACAATTTGCCGGCCCGGTTTTCCATCTCTTTACAGGAGGTTTGATGTTGGGAGCAATCTTTATGGCAACGGATTACGTAACCTCACCCATGACGCATAAAGGAATGCTTATTTACGGTGTCGGTATCGGACTATTGACCGTGATCATCCGTGTATTCGGGGCTTACCCGGAAGGAATGTCTTTCGCCATCCTGATCATGAACGGATTCACACCGCTGATAAATAGATATTGTAAACCCAAAAGATTTGCATAATTTACGATTTAAGATTCATCCAAACTTCGTAAATCAAAAATCAAAAATCAAAAATTACTGACGATGGGAAAAAAATTAGAATCAAGCTTTAAGAATATGGTACTGGTGTTATTCTTGGTAACACTGGTTTCCTCAGCCGCAGTGGGAGTTGTGAACTCACTCACGTCCGGGTTGATTGAAAAAGTAAAAATTGAAAAACAGGTACAAGCCATTCGTGCCGTGGTTCCCGCTTTTGATAATGACCCGATGACGGAAAAACAGATCGTGAAAGCAGATGGAGGTGAATTAGAATTCTATCCGGCCAAAGCAAACGGACAACTCGTGGGGACGGCCATTAAAACATTCACGAATAACGGATTTGGCGGGCTTATTGAACTTATGGTAGGATTCACCCCGGACGGGAGCATATATAACTACTCCGTGCTAAGCCACAAAGAAACCCCGGGATTAGGTTCCAAAATGGACACCTGGTTCGTGAAAGGTGCCAAAGGGGATATTACCGGAAAAAAAACGGGTACGCAAGGACTTCAGGTTTCAAAGGACGGCGGAAACGTGGATGCCATCACGGCCGCAACGATTTCATCCAGAGCCTTCCTAGATGCAGTAAACCGGGCGGCAAAAGCATTGGCAGAATCCGCAAAATAACACGTAAAATCAATGAAAGAATAAAGATATGAACAACTGGCAAACTTTTACCAAAGGGTTCTTCAAGGAAAATCCGACCTTCGTACTCCTACTCGGGATGTGTCCCACGCTGGGAGTGACCACCTCCGCCATTAACGGCTTGGGGATGGGATTAGCCACGGCTTTCGTTCTGGTACTATCCAACTTGGCCATCTCGCTCGTGGCAAACCTGATTCCCGACAAAATCCGGATTCCCGGTTTTATCGTGATCATTGCCGCATTCGTTACTGTGGTCGATATGTGTATGGCAGCTTACCTGCCGAGCTTGCACGAATCGTTGGGATTATTCATTCCGTTGATCGTGGTGAACTGTATCGTGTTGGGACGAGCTGAATCATTCGCATCCAAGAACAAAGCCCTTCCTTCCATGCTGGACGGTTTGGGCATCGGTCTCGGTTTCACCATGGCTTTAACAATATTAGGAGCAATCCGTGAAATTCTGGGTAGTGGAAAGTTCTTCAACATGACTCTCTACAATGAAAACTACGGAATGCTCGTTTTCGTCTTGGCCCCGGGAGCATTTATCGCCTTGGGTTACCTGATCGCTTTTATCAACAGAATAAGAAAAACCAATTAATTTCTGATTTATGATTCTAGATTTCAGATTACCAAGTCTCATCTTAATCATAAATCACCAATCATAAATCGTAAATTATTATGGAATACGTTTTTATATTTATAGCCGCAGTATTTGTCAACAATATCGTGTTGGCACAATTCTTGGGAATCTGCCCGTTCCTAGGGGTTTCCAAGAGCGTACCCACGGCACTCGGTATGACAGGAGCCGTTACGTTCGTGATGATTCTGGCAACCCTGGTAACGTTTATCGTACAGAAAACCGTACTTGACCCGTTCGGCATCGGATTCATGCAAACCATCGTGTTTATCCTAATCATTGCCGCCCTCGTTCAGATGGTAGAAATCATTCTGAAAAAGGTAAGTCCGTCGCTTTATCAAGCATTGGGAGTTTTCCTACCCTTGATCACGACGAACTGTGCCGTGCTTGGTGTGGCCATCATGGTGATTCAAAAAGATTATAACTTACTGGAATCCGTTGTTTTTGCAGCCTCAACCGCCTTAGGTTTCGGATTAGCCTTAACCATCTTTGCCGGAATCCGGGAACAACTGGAACTATCCTCCATTCCTCAAGGAATGAAAGGAACCCCTATCGCACTGGTTACAGCCGGATTGCTGGCCATGGCATTTATGGGATTCTCGGGGATCGTATAATAAGTCGAAGGTTTATAAACCTTCGACTCACTTCCCCATCAAACTAACAAACTCGTCATACACGCATCCCGTGAAATCGGAAAGCACCCGATCGACTTTGTCCTGTATCTTCTCCCTCGGATTCGTGGTTGCCAAACCGACAACCTTCATCCCCGCACGCAGTCCGGCCTCTATCCCGGAAAAAGAATCTTCGAAGACACAACAATCATCCGGTTCTATCTGTAACTCTCGTGCTGCCAACAAATAGCACTCCGGATCGGGTTTAGACCGGGTAATCTTATCTGCCGTGATCATACATTCAAATAACTCGGCAAACTCCGGGTGAACCCTCAAAACGTAAGCCATTTTCTTATTATTTGAACTGGTAACCAAGGCCGTTCTCACCCCATGTTTCTGTAACGTCCTGATAAATTGTTCCACCCCGGGAAAGTAAGGAAAATTCATCCGGCACTCGAACTCGTCAAGTTCCCGTGAAACCTGTTGTTGTAAAGCGACATCACCTTCGAAATAATTCTTCAAAATCAGTTCAGTCGTCTGCCCTTTAATTACTTTATGAAATTCCGGCATATCCGGATGGTAACGTTTCCCCTGTTCCCGCCAGAAATTATCGTACTGCCCCTCCGTGTCAAGCACCACCCCATCCATATCGAATAATGCCGCAAATCGTCTCACTCTATCCATAATCTTTCATCTCAATAATACATAGGTCACAAAAATATCGAAAAAAGGGTAATCCGAACAAATCCGAAACAATTTATTTGGTCTGTACAAGATAACTTGATAATTTTGCAACCAAAATAAATAATATGCAGTTAACTCATCCTATTTTTAAAATATTATCCGGAATCGCGGCAGAGAAAGGGTTGGAAATTTACGTTATCGGGGGATACGTGCGCGACCTGATATTACGACGCCCCTCCAAGGACATTGATATTGTCGTGTTGGGGAGCGGAATAGAATTGGCTGAGACAGCTGCCAAGCAACTCGGTGATTTAACGGTTTCCGTGTTCAAAAACTTCGGAACTGCCATGTTCCGCTATAAAGGAGTTGAGATTGAATTCGTGGGAGCCCGCAAGGAATCCTATCATCTGGACTCTCGTAAACCCATTGTTGAAGAAGGAACCATCGATGACGATCAGAAACGGCGTGATTTCACGATCAACGCTTTGGCCATATCCTTGAACCAAGAGAACTACGGGACACTGGTTGACCCGTTCGGGGGACTTCAGGATTTAGAGGATGGAATATTAAAAACTCCCCTCGATCCGATTATCACGTTTTCGGATGATCCCTTGCGTATGATGCGGGCCGTCCGTTTTGCCTCACAATTGAATTTCACGATCGAACCCGTGACATTTGAAAGTATCATCGCAAATCGGGATCGGTTGAAAATCGTCTCCAAAGAGCGCATCATGGACGAGTTCAACAAGATCATGGCCTCACCGAAACCTTCCGTGGGATTAAAATTACTGGAACAATCCGGCCTGTTGAGAGTATTCTTCCCGGAACTATCCGCTTTAAAAGGCGTGGAACACGTGGATGGCATCGGACACAAAGATAACTTTTACCACACGCTGACTGTCGTGGATTCGGTAAGTCGTGTTTCCGATAACCTGTGGTTACGCTGGGCAGCCTTATTGCATGATATAGCCAAACCGGTCACCAAGAAATTCATCCCGGGACAAGGGTGGACTTTCTACGGGCATAACCACGTGGGCGAACGTATGGTCGGGAGATTATTCAACCGCTTGAAACTTCCCCAAAACGAGAAGATGAAATACGTGCAAAAGCTGGTAGGCCTGCATATGCGCCCGATCGTTCTCTCGGAAGACACTGTAACGGATTCAGCCGTACGCCGCCTGCTTTTCGATGCGGGGGACGATATTGACGATCTGATGACTCTTGCCGAGGCGGACATCACTTCTAAAAATGAAGAGAAAGTGCGTCGATTTCTGGCAAACTTCCAGATCGTGCGCCAAAAACTGAAAGAAGTCGAAGAGAAGGATGCGATCCGGAATTTCCAACCTCCTGTCAGCGGGGAAGAGATCATGGAAACATTCCAACTCACACCCTGCAAGGCTATCGGGGATATAAAAAATGCCATCAAAGAGGCAATCCTTGATGGCATAATCGGCAATAATCCTACTGAAGCCCGGGAATACATGTTCCAAGTAGCGGCAGAATTAGGAATTCATAAAGAAGACAAATAAGCATCAGCTTACTTTATCTTTTTAGCGATATAAAATACATAACCGTAAAACTCCTTGTACTTACGGTATAATTCAGCCTCGTGATGTTGAAACTTCATCAGTTCTTCGACGGTTTTATTCCCGGCATATTGCCGGCTGAATATCTCCCTGGCTTTAACTAACGGGGTGAAATAATTCTCCGTCCAGCAATATTCCGGTAGGATAAAAGTTGCCACGGGAATATATCCCGCTTTCTGAATCTGGGCTACTTTATTGGGTATCGTGTCAATCTCCTCGTAAACGGACATCCAGAAATCATGGATCTCTGCCGGACGTTCCTCGGTAAACCACGAACTCTCGGAAACGGCAACATACCCTCCCGTCTTCAAGTATTTATGCCACTCGTTCAGTCCCCGCTCAAAACCGATATTATAAATAGCGCCTTCCGACCAAATCAGGTCTAGCTCCTCCTCCTTGAAAGGCAGGTCGTCCATTGATCCGACAACGCCTTTCACCCGGTCCTGAAGGTGCAATTCTCGGGCATTGCCATTAAACCGCTCAATGAATCCCGGGAAAAAGTCGAGCCCGGTAATATGCCCGGTCGTGTGTTGCGCCAGTATCATCGTCTGTCCCCCCGTCCCGCAACCCAGATCGGCAATTAAAGATTTATCCGTTAGGTTATCGACAAAACTCAACGCCTTAAGAGTTATATCCGGACTTCCCGGTCCTTGTCGTTCCGTGTTCAGAAAAAACTCACAAATTAAATTAACGTCGATTCCTAAAATAGTATTATTTTCGTTACTCATGATCTCTCAAATGATAGCGTACACGTGAAAACAGAATGACATTTTCAGCATTGCACACCAATTAATAATTAAAATTATAATAATAAAGAAATTACCCCCGGAAAGAGATTCCGAAAGCAAACGAAAGGACAACCTGTATCAGAAACACAGATTGTTTATCATACCAAATCCGATTGTAATCTAGTTTTTAACATGGTGTAAAGATACACATATTTTACTCATAAAAAAATGATTGTCCTTATTTCCGTATGCTTTCATTATCCACTAGTCATATCCATACAATCTTCCAAGCATATTTTTCCTATTAACAAATATACCACACGATATAGCCATCCGGCAAACAAAATCGTGTCAAAAATCAATTTAATCGAACAAGAATGCAAGAAGAATGCAGGATGAATGCTTCGTGGTCTAAATGAACTATCAGGCAACTATCAAGAGCATGACAAATAAAGATAGCTTAACGACAAGGAATCCCCGGTGCAATTCAATGGTATCCCTTTGGAGAAAAAACGCCTAGAAATACATACAACATTTTGTAAATAGCCCAATTTAGTTTATATTTGTCACGAGCAAATAAAAGTCTCGTTAGTATCGGCAAAAAAACGACATGTGGCAACACTAACACCTTTAAATTCTCGTTCCATCTATGATGAAAAAGTCATTCGGGAACTTTTCGAGCAGCACTATACTCCCTTGGTGTTATTCGCAAAAGGTTATATCCCGGACTTGGACACGGATAAAGATATAGTACAGGAAGTGTTTCTCTCGCTAATCGAATCCCAAGAGACATTTAATGATGTGGACAATCTGAAAGCCTATCTATACGGTACGGTCAGACACAAATGCCTGAAACACCTCCGTCATGAAGAGGTAAAAAGACGCTACCAGAAATACATACAAAGTGAAGCTTCGGATGAAACCAGGACCTACGAAGAACGGGTTCTTGAAGAAGAGGTCTACACACTCTTGATCAAGGCCATCCAAAATTTACCAGAACAATGCCGGAAAGTGTACCTGCTTGTTTTAGAAGGTAAAAGTAACCAAGAAATCGCCCATCAACTTCAACTGAACATCGAAACCGTCAAATCCCACAAACAAGCCGGGAAAAAGTTGCTTTACGATCAACTGAAACACATTATACCCGTCGGGATTCTTATTTTCTTGCTGGAACTTTAGACGACCTCATTCCACTATTTGTGTTTGCCCGTTTACAATTAATTCTCTACCTTTGTTACTAAATACATAAAGACCATGAATACCAGCATAACCAGAAAGCTACCCATCGGAATCCAGACCTTCGAAGATATTCGCAGAAATAATTACCTCTATGTCGATAAAACGGCATTAGCATGGCGTATCGCCAACATGGGTAAGCCTTATTTCTTGAGTCGCCCACGTCGGTTCGGGAAGAGTTTGTTACTCTCGACTTTCGAATCTTACTTCAATGGACGCAAGGATTTATTTAAAGGGTTGGCTATCGAGCAACTGGAACATGACTGGATAATTTATCCCGTACTGCATCTTGATCTGAATGCGGAGAGATACGATGCCCCGGAACAATTACATGCCATATTGAGTAATTATCTCACACAATGGGAAACCATATACGGAGAAGGGAAAGACGAAATTACACTCTCCAGACGTTTTGCCGGAGTCATTCAGCGAGCGTATGAACAAACAGGACGTGGGGTTGTAGTGTTGGTAGACGAATACGATAAACCACTGTTGCAAGCCATTAATAATCCGGAACTAACGGAAAATTATCGGCAAACCTTGAAGGCTTTTTACGGTGTATTGAAAAGTACCGATCGGTATTTGCGGTTTGTGTTTCTAACGGGTGTCACCAAGTTCTCACAAGTCAGCGTGTTCAGCTACTTGAATCAACTAAACGACATCAGTATGGATTTTTCCTACGCAACGTTATGCGGGATTACCCCGGATGAATTAACTGCTGTCTTCGGACCGGAAATCCATCAAATGGCACAAAGGAATCAAGTGACAGAAGAAGAAATAGTAAACGAAATGATCCGGCAATATGACGGCTATCATTTCCACCCGAACGGAGAAGGAGTACTCAACCCTTTTAGCGTGCTAAACGCCTTCGACAAACTGGAATTCGGTAATTACTGGTTTCAAACGGGTACCCCGACATTCCTCGTGGAACTACTGAAAAAGAGTGATTATGACCTACGCTTATTAATTGACGGGATCGAAGCGCCCGCATCTTCTTTCACGGAATACCGAATGAATACCGATAATCCTATCCCGTTGATTTATCAAAGCGGCTACTTGACGATTAAAGAATACGATAAAGAATTTAGGAACTACATGCTAGGATTCCCAAACGAAGAAGTGAAATACGGTTTCCTTGGTTTTTTATTGCCCTTCTACACCACTCTACCCAGTGAAGAACGCGGCTTTTACATAGGAAAATTTGTACAAGAACTCCGGCAAGGTAACATTGACGCTTTCATGATCCGGTTACGAGCTTTCTTTGCCGATTTTCCCTACGAGTTGAATGCCCAAACAGAACGACATTATCAAGTCGTGTTCTACCTTGTCTTCAAACTCATGGGACAATTCATTGATGCGGAGGTTCGTAGTGCCGCCGGACGGGCTGATGCCGTGGTCAAAACTCCCAAATACATCTATGTATTTGAATTCAAACTGGATGGCAGCACAGAACAAGCCCTTCAACAAATCGAGGATCGGGGCTATTTGATTCCGTACATGGCAGACGACCGACAACTCATGAAAGTCGGTGTTAATTTCAATGCTGAAAAAAGAAATATCGGGGAATGGAAGATTAAAAACGAATAAAACTTTAATTTCAAGAATCCAATTTCTCGTCATAATCACAAAATTGCAATATTTTCAAAAATAATTCATTTTTGACTCACTCTTTTTTATCCCCAAGGGGACTTACTAGCAAACGAGCGAAAAGATGAGTCAAAAAGAGAAAAATATATTTCAACTAGCCCGCATCATTGCAGCGTCTCTTCGAGGGAAGGCAAGTGATGAGGAACGACAAGTTCTGGAAGAATGGCTATCCGTTTCCACAAGAAACAAAAAGATTTATGACGGATTCAAAGACGGAAAGCGTCTGGAACAAAAAATAGTCGAATCTCAACAGATCGACTGGGAAAACGACTACCAACACTTTATCACCAAACGCCTACACTCCCGCAAAAACAGAAGGATAAAAACGATCATCCGTTACGCGGCAATGCTTACTCTCCCGATCGTGATAGCAGGTATATTCCTACTTCAAAAGGAGGATCAGCAAGCCGTTGTCTCCATTACAGAGGTTATTAAACCGGGAGAACGCAAGGCAGTACTCATCACGGGTGGTGGCGAAAAAATCACCTTATCGGATAGCACGTTGTTACCCATACGAGAACAAAACGGGATGATCGTGAACATTACAAACAGCAAAATCTCTTACGTCCTACCTGAAGACAGTTTACTCGCCCAGGAAAGTCCAGTATTCAACACCCTGCAAATTCCTCGTGGCGGGGAGTATTTCCTGACACTTGCTGACGGCACGGAAGTATGGCTGAATGCCGAGACGGAAATCCGTTACCCAGTGCAGTTTACAGGCAACAAACGAGTCGTTTACCTTGACGGGGAAGCCTACTTCACGGTCGCCCCGGACAAGAACAAGCCCTTTACAGTCATCTCCACGCATGCCAGCGTGTCCGTGCTGGGAACACAGTTCAACTTCCGTGCTTACCCCGACGAGCAGGAGGTACAGACAACCCTCGTTTCCGGTTCCGTGATCATGCAATCGGAAAAATATAAACAACAAATCAAGCTTGTTCCCGGCGAACAGGGAGTTCTGGAAAAGAATTCCGCCAAGCTCGCAAAACAGGAAGTGAACACGTACCTCTACACGGCTTGGAAAGACGGTCGCTTTGCCTTCCGAGATGCCCGGCTGGAAGACCTGTTCAATATCCTCGCCCGTTGGTACGATCTCAACGTCTTTTACCTAACTCCGGAAACCAAAGATTTCCGGTTCACAGGCGACTTGAACAAAACAGATGATTTCAAATCCATATTAAAAATAATAGAACAAAACGAACGGATAACATTTACAGTAAATCAACGAACGGTTTTTATTCAAGCAAAATAAAAAAGGCATTTGACGCTCGCAACATCAAATGCCCGAAAACTATTCATTAGTTCTCATTAATAACATTACAAATGTATGAAAAAAATGGACAAAAACAGCCATTCCTCGGGTGGATTATGGCAAAAACAAGTAAAAACTATGAAGTTATGCTTTATCTTAACATTCATCAGCATCATGCACTTATCTGCAGCCACTTATTCACAAGATAATCGGCTGGATGTAAAGGTTAAAAATGCGTCTCTCGAAAGCGTGATGAATAATATCCGTACCCAATCGGAATACAGCTTTTTCTTTGATGACATCGCAGTAAAAAAAATTTCAAACATCACGCTAGATTTAAAAGGAGCTTCTATCGAAGAAGTATTAACAACTTGTCTCAAAAACACGGGCTTCTCGTTCCGGGTTCTCGACAAGACGATTATTCTCTTCCGGGAACAGGTGAAAGACGACAAAAAACAATCATTCATTATTCAGGGAAAAGTCGTGGATGAAAACAACCAACCTATGCCCGGAGTGACGGTTCTTTTGGATAGCACGAAAGTCGGAACGGCCACGGATACGGCTGGCCATTTCGTCCTTCCCCTGCCACAAGCGAAAGGCACTCTCGTATTCTCGTTTATCGGTTACAAACCCCAAAAGGTAAATTACACGAACGGGAAACTAGTTATGGTAAAAATGCAACCGGACGTGTCCGGTCTGGAAGAAGTTAAAGTCGTTGCCTATGGTACACAAAAAGCCAGAAAGGTGATCAGTTCCATTTCCTCGTTGAAAGCCGACGAGATGAAAGAACTCCCGACACACAGCCTGGAAAGCCTGTTGCAAGGTCACATGGCGGGCGTGGAAGTCAACAACCTTTCCGGGGCTCCCGGTGGCGGTGGTTCCATCGTGGCTATCCGATGGTACAACTCGTTCTTCACGAAAGGAAATGTCGGTGCGGGTGACGAAGGTGAAGACCGGGAATACGGGACTCCGCTTTACGTCGTGGACGGAGTTCCGATGCAAGCTTTTACCTCTCCTATCACCGGATCGAATACGCTTTCTGATCTTGATCCCTCCATGATTGAATCCATAGAGGTATTGAAAGATGCCGCCTCAGCAGCCATTTACGGTTCACGTGCAGGAAACGGTGTAATCTTGATCACCACTAAAAAGGGACGTGCAGGAAAAGCCCGGTTCACCGCCAACGTATCGTATTCCGCTTCCTGGCTGCCGGAGACCCCCACGTGTAGCGGCGGGCAACTGGTACGTCAATACAATATGCGGGCACTGCGCAACGCAATACAGCCATACGAAGATGCAAACGGGAAATGGGTTATGCCGAATTCCTACGAAGACGTGTACAATTATACCAAAGATGGGTATTATCCTAGTTACAATTACTTTTTCGGAAACCGGGAAAAAGGAGAAAATGCCTATATTCTACAAGATAGTTTAAATGAATTTTACAATAACTCCACGGATTGGTGGAGATACACGTATCGCACGGCAAACGTGTACAACGCCAACTTACAGGCTAGTGGCGGAAGCGAGACGATGAGCTACATGATCGGAGCCGGTTATTATAAAGAGGAAGGTATCGCGTTAGGCAGTGATTTTGAACGTATCAACGTACTCACGAATCTCTCGTCAACCCCGACCAAACGCCTCAAAATAAACAACCAGATATCCCTCTCCTACAGTGACCGAAGCCGCGGAGGGAAAGGCGCAGCAGGCAACAAAATAGAGGGCATCACGGTAAGCCCGATGAAAGTATCTTCTTTGTTACCGGGTAACGAATACGTGCAAAAATATTTACTGGAAGAGTTAAATGCCAGTATCGAGAAAAACCAAAGTTACTCTTTACGTTATAACCTTTCCTTGGATTACGAGATTATTCGTAACCTCAGATTACAGGTATCCGGTTCGATCGATTATAATCAACAAAACCAAAACAACTTCTCACCGAGTACATCAGATGCTTATTTTCATCGTTCATTCACGAAAGGTACCATCACGAAAAGCATCTCGCTCTTGAACGAAAATTTATTGACCTACAATTTCAAAATAAAACAAGATCATCACGTTGATTTATTATTCGGGTTATCCTTCCAAAAAGAGCAATCTTTCCTGAACGAAGGAGACGCCACGGACGGTCCCAATGACTATGTGCATTACGCCGCAGGTCTGTGGGGTAACGGTAGCGGTTTGATAAACATGAATACCGATTCGGATAAAGACACGAATCCGGTTTGGCAATCTGCCTTCAACTACAAATCCAGCTTGGAAGAACAACGGATGAACAGCTATTTCGGTCGATTAAGATATGACTATAAAGAAAAATACCTGTTGGAAGCAACGCTCCGACGAGACGGTTCATCCGTATTCGGAGAAGATTGCCGGTGGGCTACCTTCCCGTCTGTAGCTGTGGGCTGGATATTCACGGAAGAATCGTTCGTGAAACCGCTTTATTGGCTAAGCTTCGGAAAGATCCGGGTTAGTTGGGGACAATCGGGACAGAAATTCTCCCAAGCTTATCTTGCCCACGGGCTAATGAGTGGCTCAGGTATTTCTTTCCTAGGCAATCAGGGAATGGAACCGTCCCCCCAAGGTGGTGTGTTAAACCGAACATTGAGCTGGGAAAAAACAGACCAATATGATATCGGGCTAGACCTGAATTTTTTAGATTATCGATTCAAATTGACTTGCGATTATTATTATCGTTACACGAAAGGCCAATTACAACAGATGGATATGCCGGGTAACTGGAATTACCTGAGATTCCAATGGCAAAACGCTCTAGCCGTATCCAATGAAGGTTTGGAGGTAGAACTAACCGCCGATATATTCCGAGAAACCGCCGTGAAGTGGCGGATGAAATTCAATACATCCCGTAACTGGAATCGATTTGAAAAGAGTAATAACGGTCGAGACTTCCTGGAAAATGTCATCGGAAAATCACTGTACAATATCAAGGCTTATAAAACTGCAGGATATTATAATTCAATAGAGGAGGTTCCCTATTACGTGCAACCCCACGGGCTACCAATGCCGCTTCGCACGCAATTCGATAATGCAGTATTCTTTGGCGGTACAAGAAAATTAGTCGATTTAAATAACGATGGGATCATTAATCCCGGAGATCAATACTACGCAGCCAGTCCTCTACCCGTAGCTCACGGTGGTTTTATAAACGAACTCAAATGGAAACAGTTTGATTTGAATATATTTTTCACTTATTCTTTAGGCAGACATATCTTGAAGATTTATGACGATAACGCTGTTCAACCCAATATAAACGGTGGACCAATCACGTTTGACATTCGTAAGATAAACGCATGGACGGGTCCGGACAGCCAAAACCCGGATTACCCTCGCGCTATCCTTTACAAGAATCTCGGAGAACAATACTCGGGATTATATGACTGTGATATAGAAAAAGTAAATATGGTTCGCTTGAAACAACTTACCCTGGGTTATAACCTGCATGAAAGGATCGCCAAGAAATTGGGACTTTCGGGAGCACGTCTATTTATCACGGGAGAAAATTTACTCTTGTGGACGAATTATTCCGGTCTCGATCCGGAGATTGTGAATCTCACGTCGGGACGCGACTATTTGTCCGGGTATCCTCTTCCCCGGAAATTCACTGTTGGTCTAACTGTTAATTTTTAATGACTATGAAGAAGATATTTATCCTTATCTTATTTTTCCCCTTGTTCTCGTGTAATGACTGGATTGACGTGAATTCGGAAGAAGCCGTTACGTTCAGAAACTATTTTAATAGCGAGCAAGACGTGGAAGACATTTTCACGACCATATTGGTATGTGAGAAAGCAGTAATTGCTCCTACGATGATGGGATTTTTTGATTGGAGCGCACTTCATTGCAGTAACGCAGGAACATTCGGAGAACCCTATCGCAAACTGGAACCAGCCGCAATCTGGGACATGGATAAACGCACAGGCTGGGATACTCACTACAAGGCGATCTACCTGGCGAATTTCCTGCATGAAAATCAATTCCGTTTCAAAAATATCTCACAAGAACGTACTGACTTTTGGCTAGCACAAGCAGACTTCGTGAAAGCATTGATGTATTTCCGACTGGCACAGGACTGGGGAGAAGCCGTTGTCGCACCCAGCACGGAAGATGCCTCTCAACTGGCTAAAAGTCCGGTTGACACGATTCTCGCGGAAGCCATCCGTGCGGCAGAAGCCGCCCTTATCTTACCAACTTACGATAAATTGGTAAATACGCAAGGCAATCATATCAACAGCAGACAATATGCCAGCTTGGGAACAGTTCATACCTTACTCGCAAATATCTACGCATGGATGGGCGGACTTTACGATAAAGAGGAATACTGGAGAAAAGCAGAGGCAGAAGCTTCCCTCGTAATTGAAGGGAAAGCCGGTTTCTATGACTTGGTGAGTATGAAAGACCTCGTGGAAAAAACATTCGGCAAAGCCCGTGACGTAACGGAAGTAATTTTCACCATCGAGAAAAACGAGCAAGATGACAACTGGTATGTTACCAATAACTTTGAAATGTACTACCCTGGATTTGCGTTAATCAATTACCCGTATGACGAAACCGATCCCCGTAATGTAGATAAAAATGATATCCCTCGCATTCTAGTTGATTCGGTGTATGCCTTATATCCCGAAAAAGCAGATTTACGCCGCAAAGAATATTGGTGGAATCTCGGACAGCCAATCCCGATTGAAGGAGAACCCGAATCTTATATCTCCAAACATGCATTCATTAATAAATGGCGAGATAAAGTTTACGCCGTGAACCCGGAAACAACGCAAGGTTCCAATTCGAAATTAATCGCCATGGAAGGAAATCGTGTATACTGGCGCCTGGCAGACCTTATTCTTCTTCGGGCAGAATGCCGAGCCCATCTCGGAATGGCTGAAGCGGTAACAGACCTGAACCGGATTCGGGAGCGTGCCGGATTAGACTCCTACAGGGGCTTCACGGATAAAAAGATTTTATTAAGAGAGATATTCCGGGAACGGGAACGAGAGCTTTTCGGAGAAGGACATCACTATTACGACATCGTGAGAAACGGGTATTTCCGGGATGTCTTGATAGGGAATTACCAAACTCTGACAGACGATGACGTGAAAAAAGGAGCTCTTTATCTCCCGGTAGGCAGTAACGCATTTTTAAACAATCCATTAATGACACAGAATATTTACTGGTTATGGCATCAAAATTAACAAACTTATTTTATGGAGCCTTGATATTGGTCATGATCAATATCTGCTCGTGTACCGACTATAATTATATTGACGGGGGAACAGCAAACGGCATTCACGACTGCACCATGTGGGAATATTTCGAGAATCAGACTTATGATTGGGATTCCACGATGATCATGATCGAACACGCCGGATTAAAATCACTCTTTGACGGTAGCGGAGAATACAAACAAATCACCTTCTTCGGAATAACAGATCTTTGTATCGTAAGATACCTACTCGATCATAATAAAGCTATGGACGATGCAAAAAAACAAGGGGAAGATATTCAAGATAGCGATTACTGGTATCGGGTGACGGATATTCCGCCTGCAATTTGCACGGCATTTTTGAAAAGATTGGTTATCCCCGAAAGGATTATGTTGAAAGACATACCGGAAGGGAAACGCTTGAAAGATCCCGAAGGATCGACTTACATTGAAACGGATGGTAAAGTACTCTCGTCTCTTTTCATGCAAGAAGAATTATTTAGCTGGGTATTCAGCGAAGACTATGCAGGTATGAGCAAAAAAGGAGAGAAACAATTGTGGATTGCACGCCGCCTGTCAACTTCCGATAACTGGAGAATTGCTTCCTCGGACATTCAGACCACCAACGGCGTGGTTCAAGCCCTAGGGTATGACTTCAAAATGATAAACTTTTAAAACGAAGCCACGATGAGATATACAATATATTTAATTGCCACAAGCATTGCTTGGCTGTTTTCCGCTTGTCAGGATGTTACCATCGGTTACTTGGAAACAGATGCGGCAAAATACTCGGTCGACACGATGCATATTGTCGCAAATGCCACGAACGAGTTACAAAGATTGGAAGGCATCGAGACGGATTTTTACACAAACACCTCGACACTTCAAGACAAAATAGCCGGTTTAGAAGAAGAACTTGAGGATTTACAGTATGAATTAGAAGGGAGTGACGAATATTGGGATGCTTACGACGAACTAGGTGGAACCGATATCGAGGATCAATTTTGGAATGATGAAATTAGTTTCGAAGAATACACGGAACTTATAGATCAAGTGCTCAAAGAACTAGACGATAGATTTGGGATTACACCTCTCAAAGAGAGTCTAGAAGAAGCGCAAGCAACTTTGGAAAATCTCGCAGTGGAGATGGGTATAGGTTCTCTGGAGATTCTAAAAAAGCAAATCGCAGAATATCAGCAAAAAATAGACTATAATCTCCCGTGGACCTCAGCCAAAATAGAAGGTGTTGAAGGTACCCAACCTTTACTCTTCACGGTTATCGGAGTGAAAAGTGCAAACACGGGTGAAGCCCAAAAGTTTATGAATCATGTCGGTGTGCTGGGCGACGGAACGATTTACGTGGAATTGGACGTGGATGTTATTCCCGGAAATTACACGGTATCGTTGCAAGTAGAGAATGAAGGAAGAACCAAAATACTGAATGATATGTTCACTTTCGTGGTGGATGCCCCCATCCAAGAAACACCCATAGAAGAATAACGACAAATTTTACTTTAGAAGATGTCTAAAAAGCCAAGTTAAAACAACTACCTCCCCTACCCCCTCCTTACACAGGAGGGGAAACCGCTTGGTAATCAGCTCTCCCCCCGTGTAGGGGAAGCTGGTGGGGGTAGTTGGTAAAATTAACAGGACTTTTCAAACAGCCTCTTATAAAAAAAAGAATTACATGAAAAAAATATTTTACATGATGGTGTTCCTAATGTTAGGAACATGGGGAAACTTATCGGCTCAAATGACACTTTTTAAAGGTACATTTGACGAGGCCTTGAAGAAAGCACAACAAGAGAAAAAGGACCTGTTCGTCGACTTCTTTGCAGAATGGTGTGGCCCTTGTAAAATGATGGCAAGCGACGTGTTCACGCAAAAAGAAGTCGGGGAATTTTTCAATACTCGTTTCGTGTGCGTGCAGGTAGACGTGGATGCCCAAGAGAACAAGGACATCGCAAAGAAATACAACGTAACAGCGTTGCCAACCATGGTATTTATCAGCCAAGATGGCAAAGAATTGCGCCGGGTGCAGGGAGCCGTTCCTGCCGAATCGCTTGTTAAAGAAGCAAAGATTGCCACAGGCGAAGAATTGAGTTTCGAGCAATTGTACGAGAAATACAAGAAGAAGAAAAATGACCTGAACGTGCAACAACAATTACTGATCGAGGCCCCGGCATTTATAGCCATGCAACAGGGATACAACCAACAGAAATGGGGAACCCGCATCGAAAGCCTGTTCCCGGAATACCTAAAAAACAAAAAAATCGAGAATATGGCGAACGAAGCGGATTTCTTGGTACTTACCATGTACCATCGCACGACTGCCAAGGAAGACCCAATTTTCGATTACATCGCCCAGAACTATCCCAAATTTGTCAAAGAGATCGGGAAAGACAACGTGGCACGTTATTTAGTTTCGTTGAATAACACATATATTATCCAACTCTGCAAAAAGGGAGATTTGAATTACAAGAAACGGCTCGAACGGGTGAACGGAGACTTGAAAGATGTTTATTCGGAATTTTCTTTCGGTAACCTTTCCGTGCTAGATGCCATGACATTACTTGCCGATGCTACATACGGCCTTTACCGCCATGACGAGAATACCTTCTTCGAGAAAATGGACACCTATCTTACCGGAAAAGGAGACAAGGTGGAGTTAAACGATTATTTCCAACCCCTGCAAGACATCGCCAGCGTATACGAGGGTAAATTGTCTGAAAATACTTACCGGAAATGTATCCACTGGATTGCCAAAGCCTTGACATTCGACAACGTGGGAGCCTCGAATCGTACCCGCCTGTTGATGATGATGGGAGAATGTTTGAAAAACACGGGCGATAACACCAAAGCAAAACAATCTTATAACCAGGCATTCCTAGCAAGCGCACAAATCGAGAACAAAATGGAGATGCAGCAACTCCAACAAATTATACAACAAGCGTTACAAGGTCTATGAAAAAAGTATTATTGATATGCATAGTTAGCTTTTTCGTATCGGGAATGCTACACGCCCAAAAGGGGGACACGACCATCTTCCGCCACGGAAAACTGGACAACGGGTTGACTTATTACGTGCGCCACTCGTCCATGCAACCGGGGAAAGCAGACTTTTATCTCGTGCAAAACGTAGGAGCGCTGATGGAAGAAGACAACCAGAACGGGCTTGCCCATTTCTTGGAGCACATGGCTTTCAACGGGAGCGAAAGTTTCAAGGAAGGGATTCCCAATTTCTTGAAACGCCGGGGAGTAACACGCTTTAACGCACATACCGGACAAGACGAAACGGTATACTACATGACGGCAATCCCCACAAACGACACGAAATTACTAGATTCATGTATTCTCGTGATGAAAGACTGGTCAGGTTTCTTGTTACTCAAACCGGATGAAATAGACAAAGAAAGAGGGGTGATCCGGGAAGAACGCCGGATGCGCCGCAACCTCGGTGCTCGGATAAAAGAACAAACGGATGCTTTCGTCTTTAATAACAGCAAATACGCCACTCGTAACGTCATCGGTAGTGAAGAGATCATAAACAACTTCACTCCTGAAGAATTAAAGGCTTATTACAACGATTTCTATCGCCCGGATTTGCAAGCCGTAATCGTGGTCGGAGACATTGATGCTGCCAAAATAGAGACAGAAATACACCGTCTTTTCACCCCCATCCCGAAACGAGAGGACCCAAAACCCCGGTTGGTATACGAGATCCCGGACAATAGCGAACCATTTTACACGAAAGTATTTGACAAGGAAATGACGGAATCTTCCATCACGCTGCTCAAACGGGTACGCCAGACACCGCCTGCCTCGCTAAAAGAGATGATGAAAGAGAATTTGATAAACTTGTTCTACAATCAGATCGTGGAGAAATACCTGCAAAAGTACATCGAAACCCAAGATCCCGCATTCGTGCAGACCATGGTCGGATTCAGCGGATTAGTACGGAATTACGACCGCTGGAATATCTACGTGCAGGCTTACCCGCACAAGGAACGGCAAGCCTTAAAAGATTTGATGGAAGAACTGGAACGCATCCACCGCTATGGAATAAACGACAAAGAGGTGAAGGAGCAGGTCACGGCATATCTATCGGGATTAGACGAGACGGAAAAAAACAAGGACAAGTTCCCAAACGAGGTGTACGTGCAAATGTACCAGAATAATTTCCTAGAAGGAAAACCGATCACGAGTATCGAGGAAGACATCGCCTTGTCACGAGAAATATTACCGGAAATCACGGCAAAAGATATACAAGACTGGATTGCCTCGTGGAACAGCGATAGCAAAAATTGGGTATTTATGATGCAAGGCAACGACCCGAATTACAATTTCCCAACAAAAGAGGAAATCATGACCATCATGCAAGAGGCCAAGGATGTCGAAGCTACAGCCACGGCAGAGGAAATCAAAGCGGTTCCCCTGTTGGATTACGATGTAGAAGGGGGAGAGATAGTGAAAACGAAATCGATCAAGATGCTGGATGCCGAGGAATGGACGTTGTCAAACGGCTGCAAAGTGTACTATAAGTTCAGCGACCAGAACGGAATCAAAGTGAGTCTGTTAGGCGAAAGTTCCGGCGGGATGTCATTGCTCCCGGCAGAAGACCTGCCGTCAGCCTCGGCATTATCGACCCTGGCGATGTACTCCGGGTTGTACAAGCACAATGTGCAGATGATGCAAGAGATCCTGAAAGGGCATCACGTGCAACCCAATATCATGCTCGGGGAAACATTCGAGGGCGTGAGCGGCGTATGTGATAACAACGAAATGGAAATGCTACTCCAAATCATTTACTTATTCTTCGAACATCCTCGGTTCGACCAGAACGATTTTGAAAAGTTTGTGTACTTGAACAGACTACAAGCAGAAAACACACCCCGCACGGTGAATGACACGATAGCGGAACAGATGCAAAAATTGCGGGTAAAAGATTCTCCCCGCCTGTGGAAACAAGATGCCAAATTCTACGATGCCATGAATTACGATAAAATGGTTTCCATCTATCATGATCGTTTTCAAGATGCCTCGGACTTTACCTTTTATCTGGTAGGAAATATCCAACGGGAAGAAGCACAAAAACTGGTGGCGAAATATTTGGGAGCTATCCCGTCCATTCACCGGATCGAGAAAGCCGTGCAACATGACTTGAGGAAAGAAGGTTCCATCACGGAAACCATCACTGCCAATATTCCGGACAACAAGTACATGACGAATATCGAGTTCACGAACACGCTAAAATTAAAACCCGTGGAGGATTTGGCTATGGACGTGATTCGTTTCGTACTCTCGAATCGTTACCAAGATATTATCCGAGAAGACGAGGGCGGTGCCTACGGGGTAAACGTAGCCGCATCTTATACCGCATACCCGAAACACACACAAGCCATTGCCATCAACTTCCAGAGCAACACGGAGCAAGGCGACCGGATGCGTGCCATCATCCACGAGCAGATTGACAAACTTGTAGCCGAAGGCGTAAGCGAGGAAGACGTGGAAGATATGGTGCTAATGATGAAAAAAGGGCGCACCAACATACTGGCAAATCGAGGAAATGCCCATTGGCAGGAAGCTTTACGATATTATGCAGAGACAGGTAAAGATATCGATTCTCCCGTGATGTTCGAGCAACCGATTGAAAAACTAAACGCTAAAATAGTTCACGAAGTTGCCAAGAAATTCTTTACAACGGCTGAATGTGTCGACATCGTAGTGAGATCCAAATAAGGTGCAATTTTTATTTTCTTCATGGAGGGACTATAAAAGTCCCTCTATTTTCTTTTTCCCGCGAGGGTTAAGCCGGAAACTCATCACAGTTAAATCATCCGATTGCTCTGCCTTTCCGACAAAACGTTTCACGTCCCCAACCACTTTATCCACCATTTGCCGTGGTGCTAATTGAGAATGACTTACCACCAAGTTAAATAACCGATCTATCTTATAAAATTTGGACTGTTCGTTTTGAGCCTCTGACACACCATCCGTGTAAAAAAGCAATTGAGACCCCGGAGCAAAATAACATTCCTGCTCCTCGTACTCATAATCGGACGTAACACCCAAAGGCAAATTATCCGCCGTCTTGAAGAAAGACACGGTTCCATCCGGAGCAATCAATAACGGGTAAGGATGTCCCGCATTACAAAATCTCAGACGATTCGTGTTTAGATTCAATACCCCGGCAAAAAAAGTAATAAACATACTCGTGTTCTCAGTCCGAATTAAACTCTGGTTCATCAAATTCATGATATAATTCAAAGAGGTATCCCGCAGAGCCAAAGATCGCATCTGGCTGATCGTGGTTGCCATAAACAAGGAGGCAGGAACTCCTTTCCCCGAAACGTCCCCAATGGCGAAACCAAACTCATCCTCGTTCAGCATCAAATAATCATACAAATCCCCTCCTACCTGACGAGCCGGATGCAACACGGCATGGATATCAATACATTCAGCTCCAAAGGTGGGAACAAATTCTTTCGGAACCATTCCCAATTGAATATCATGAGCGATACGCAACTCACTCTCGATTTTTTCATTCGCTGTCGTTGTCCGGCGTAACTGGTCCACGTACTCCGTTAATTGTTGCTGCATGAAAAGAAATGATTCATACAATTCCCCTAATTCATCCTTAGACCGGATACGTGGCAACGGCGTGTTAAAATTCCCTTGTGCCACATCCCGGGCTGAAGCAGCAAATATCGTCAATGGTTTTGTGATTCGTCGCACGGCCACAAAACAAATAAAATAAACAAATAACAACAACAGGACAAAACCAACCAGCAGATACATATTAAATTTGCTCAACTTACCAAATACCTGATCGTATGGACAAATCACCGCCATGTACCAATCGGTTGCCACCACAGGCGTGTAATACACATAGGACAGAACTCCCCCATCGTCCACGATGATACTACCGCTTTTCCCGGCAGCCATCTCGTTTACCAGAATAGTAACATTTGTATCCCGAGCCTCTTTTGCCGTTTCAAACATATTTTGGCCAATCATCACCTCTCCTTCCCTGCGCAAGATATAACGTCCCTGCTTGTCAATAACCACGGTATAACTACCCTTGTAAGGCTTAATCGAATCGACCAGATCACGCAACCATCGATTGGTTAAATCCACTGATAAAATACCAATTAGTTCATTCTTTTCCCCATGAACCGGGACCGCATAAGACGTCGTGATTACATCCGGATCACCCGCATCCCGATAGGGCTTACTCCAGTACCGATGTTCCCTCGCACCTTTGTACCAACCTTTTTCAAAATAATTGTAATTTTCACTTCCCACTTGAATAGTCTTCACAGAATCTCCAACCATAAATGAATAAGGTGCAAAGTATTGTCCCTTTTCCGGAAAATAGTAAGGTTCAAAAGCGATTGCGCAACCAAAAATCTCCGGATTATCTTTTACAATCCTCCGAGTGATACCAAACAAAGAATCCGGCTCCTTTACATATTCAACGATCATCCATCCCAAGTTTTCGGGAATTTTTTCCACCTTACTCAATAACGCACTCACACGTAAATTTGCCTGAGCAGCCATACTCTCTATCTTATCCTCGGCCTCTTGCGACAACGTTTCCGTTGAGTAGTGATAAAATACACCCACTAAAACAAAAGAAAGAATTGTAATGAACGAAATCACATACAAACTCAATTTTGCAGGAAAAGATTTTTTATAGCGATCAAATATCATATTATCAATTGATGAAAAGTTCCTTATTATACCCCGTTATAATAAGCCACGAATATACAAAAAAACTATAAAACAAGTACAAAAAAATAATTATTCAAGAGTCTTTTCCCAAGTGATTCCGGCTAACAAGCTCCACCAGTACTGATTGGAAAAAATAAATTTGTAAAAGAATTTCCACACACGAATACTTCTCATCTGAAATATTTGTTCTTATTAAATATTAATACTAATTTAGTCGCGAATTACAAACGAAAACGTTTTAAATATTTAGTAGATGTATAGACCATCAGAATATTATTTCGTTTTAGCCTACATCGTGGGCGTACTCAAATTGTTCGGGGGACTATGAAAATTCCGCCGGAATAATTTCAGGCATCTTTTGGCAACAGGTATGTTGCTCTCTTTTAAGCAAAACAAACAACTTAAATCAATAATCTTTTAATTATGCAAAAACAACTATTATTAGGTGTTGAAGCTATTGCACAAGGTGCTATAGACGGAGGTATATCCGGCGTGTTCGCGTACCCGGGAACCCCTTCAACAGAGATCACGGAATACATTCAGGAATCGAAACAGGCTATTGCCCGTAACGTTCACCGGGTGTGGTCTGCTAACGAAAAAACAGCCATGGAAACCGCATTAGGAATGTCCTATGCAGGAAAAAGAGCCTTGGTGTGTATGAAACACGTGGGAATGAACGTGGCCGCAGACTGTTTCATGAACGCTGCCATAACCGGGGCTAACGGAGGTATGGTTGTTATCGCTGCCGATGACCCATCTATGCACTCTTCTCAAAACGAGCAAGATTCACGTGTTTACGGTAAATTTGCCTTGATTCCGATCATGGAACCTTCTAACCAGCAAGAGGCATACGACATGACCCGTTACGCTTTCGACCTGTCAGAGCAAATGGGAACTCCCGTGTTATTAAGAATCACAACTCGTTTGGCACACTCTCGTGCCGGTGTTGAACCGAAAGAGGCTAAAGCCGAAAATGAAATGCGTTTACCGGAAGACAAACGTCAGTTCGTGTTACTTCCCGCTATCGCAAAAAAAAGATATAGATTATTACTAGAGAAACAAACCGCTTTCGAAGAAGCATCCGATAACTCTTCTTTCAATCAATACATTGACGGAGCAGACAAATCAATGGGTATCGTCGCTTGTGGAATCGGTTACAATTACTTGATGGAAGTATTCGGTGGAAACTGTCCTTACCCGGTAGTAAAAGTAAGCCAATATCCTCTTCCTAGAAAGATGATCACCAAGTTGGCGGAAAGCACCGAAAAATTACTTGTATTAGAAGAAGGATACCCGATCGTAGAGGAAGCATTGAAAGGTTATTTGGAAAAAGAATGTGTACTCGGACGCTTGGACGGCACGCTCCCCAGAGACGGAGAGTTGAACCCGGATCACGTAGCGAAAGCATTCGGATTACCTTCTATCGAGGGATCGCCTGTACCGGAGATCGTGGCACCTCGTCCACCGGCCCTTTGCGTGGGATGTAGCCACAGAGACGTATACGCCGCATTGAATGCAGTTGTTGCCGAATACCCGAATGCACGTGTATTCTCTGACATCGGTTGTTATACTTTAGGAGCCCTTCCTCCATTCCAAGCGATCAACTCTTGCGTGGACATGGGAGCCTCTATCACCATGGCAAAAGGTGCCGCAGATGCAGGATTATACCCGGCTGTATCCGTTATCGGTGACTCCACGTTCACTCACTCCGGAATGACCGGGTTACTGGATGCTGTAAACGAGAAAGCCAACATCACAATTATCATTTCCGATAATGAATCCATCTCCATGACCGGAGGTCAGGAATCTTCAGCACTAGGACATCTGGAATCTATCTGTCGCGGTATTGGTGTTGAACCGGAACATATCCGTGTTCTACTTCCTGTACCGAAAAATCACGATGAATTATGCAAGATCATCCGTGACGAGATCGAATACAAGGGTGTATCCGTAATCATCCCGAGAAGAGTTTGTATCCAGAAAGCTGCAAGAGACGCTAAGAAAAAGAAAAAATAAATTGATTCAATAATCAATTTAAAATCTAAAACTTAAAATTTAAAATTATGAAGACAGATATTATATTAGCGGGTGTTGGTGGACAGGGAATCCTTTCTATCGCAGCAGCATTGGGGTCTGCCGCCCTCAACAATAACCTGTACATGAAACAAGCCGAGACTCACGGAATGAGTCAACGTGGAGGTGATGTGCAGTCTTTCATGAGAATCTCCGACAAACCGATTTTCTCTGACCTGATTGCCAAAGGAACAGCTGATATTATCCTTTCAGTTGAGCCTATGGAGGCATTACGTTATCTTCCCTACTTGAAAAAAGGAGGTTACGTGGTAACGAACGCTACTCCATTCATCAATATTCCGAATTACCCGGAAGTTGAGACCTTGATGGCTACGTTGAAAGCCCTTCCTCACCAAGTAATCATTGACGCTGACAGCATCGCTAAAGAAGCGGCAGGTAACGTACGTGCCAGCAACTTCGTGATGATGGGAGCCGGTTCTCCTTTCATCGAAATTCCCTTCGAATACCTGGAAAAAGGTATCATGGCAATTTTCGAACGCAAAGGTGCAGATGTCGTAGAGATGAACTTGAAAGCATTACGTGCTGGACGTGAATTCGCACAAAATTACATTAAATAATCGGATCCGGGGAGTCTCCTTTACAAAGGAACTCCCCTTTTTCTTCTCATATTTCCCCTGCAATCTTAATTCTCGGATATTTCATTCAAAATAATCCATAAAATACAAACCAAAGGAATGCTTTAAACGTTTAATTTATAATTAAACTTTAAAATTTAAGGCTATGACTGAGGATTATGAATTAAAAGATGACGTACATCGGCAACAATACGAATTTCGCATCGGGAACTACACACCGAAAATCGAATATATAAAATCAATCAACGGAGAAATATATCTTACACATACAGAGGTCCCGCAGGAACTGGAAGGGAAAGGGATAGGTAGTCAACTCGTTGAAAAAACATTGCAAGACATCGAACGTCAAGGACTTCGACTCGTTCCGCTTTGTCCTTTTGTGGCAGCTTATATCAAAAAACACCCCGAATGGAGACGCATTGTGATGAAAGGTATTAATATAAAATAAGCACATATGGATAAAAAAATTGAATATACAAACGGAGAATTAACCATTATCTGGCAACCCGGCTTATGCCAACACGCCGGGGTATGCGTGAAAATGTTACCCAAGGTGTACAATCCTAAAGAAAGACCCTGGGTCAAAATCGAAAACGCAACAACAGCAGAACTAATTGAACAAATCAATAAATGTCCCTCAGGAGCATTGGGTTACAGAATGAATAAGTAGTGAAAGTCGCCGAATTCGGCGACTTTCATTTTTTCCTTTTCCACAAATAGCAAACAATAAAGATCAACAAGAAACAGAGCACGATAGTTGCCCCCGAAGGTAATTTCAACGCTGCCGAAGTAAACAAGCCGATAATTGAACCGACACAACTGATAATCGTAGCCCACACCAGCTGTTTCGTGAAATTCTTATGAAACATCCCGGCAATAGCTTGTGGTATGGTGAGATACGAAATCACGAGAATGATTCCCGCTAGCTTCATACACAACACGATACACAAGGCGATCAACGCTGTAATTCCGATTTCCAGACCATTCAATGCGACGAAATGCGTCCGGCTGTATTCTTTATCAAAAGCGATATAAAATAAAGGACGATAAAATTTAGCAAAGAACACGATGATCACCAAGCACAACAGAAGCGAGAGAAGAACCTGCTCTCCCGTCACCGTGAGGATATTCCCAAACAGGTAAGATAACAAATTAGGAGCATACCCCGGTGTCAGATAAATAAACAACACCCCAATGGCCATACCCGCAGACCAGAAAATCCCAATCAAAGAATCTTCCTTAAATCGCTTGTTATCCGAAAGATATAGAATACAGAAAGCGGCAGCCAAAGCAAACACGGCCGCCCCGAAAAGAGGCGATAATCCTAAGAAATAGGCTAACCCCAATCCCCCAAAAGAAGCATGTGTGATTCCCCCACTGATAAAGACCATCCGTTTGGCCACGATATAAGTTCCTACCAATCCACAACTCACGCCAATCAGAATTGTACACAACAGTGCATTCTGGAAAAAAGTATATTCTAATAATTCAAACACCTTATTAATTTTTGATTTTAGATTTATGATTTTAGATTTCCACCCACGAATCAACGCTTTTCCTCAATCGAAAATCGTAATTCATAAATCGTAAATTGATTAGTTTTCAATTGTACGATCGTGTTTCAACAACACCCGATGAGGTACCGTACCATGAGAGATCAATTCAATCGGGCAATTATACAATTTCAATTGTTCCGGCGTGATCAGATTTGATTCATGATAATGCAAGCCGCCATTTACGCAGGCTATCGTCTTCACGTAAGAGCAGATTGTTCCCAAATCGTGAGAAACCATCACGATACTCATCGTTTTGTTCAACTCGCCCAACACGGAATAGAATTCGTTCTCAAAATTCGCATCCACGTAAGTAGAAGGCTCATCCAGAATAAGAATTTTCGGGGAAGAAATAATAGCTCGACACAGGAATACCCTCTGCATCTGTCCTCCGGAAAGCTCTCCTATCGGGCGATTTCCGAAACCTCCCATTCCGTATGTTTCTAAAAGATCATTCACCTTTTCCCGATCAGCCTTCGTGTAACCCTTAAAAATTCCCTTCTCCGACATCAAACCGGACAAGACGACCTCTTTCACGCTAATCGGAAATCTTGCATCAAAACGGCTGTTCTGAGGCAAATAACCAAACAACGATTGTTTAGTAACATGATAAACAATTCCACCGGAGAAAGGTTTTAGCAATCCCAAAATCACCTTCAATAAAGTTGTTTTCCCTCCCCCGTTCGGTCCGATGATCCCGATAAAATCATGTTCCCGAATGGTAAGATTTACGTCCCGCAACACGACCGTCTGCTCGTATCCCGCTGTAATCCCTTTTAACTCCAGAAGTTCATTCATTCTTCTATTTCATTTTCTGTTCAATGATACCCAATAAAGAACACATCTCAGCCTTCCAGTCCGGGCTCAACGGGTCTATGGCTATCACCTCTCCATCAATCTCCTTGGCGATAGCCTTGGCATTGTCCACATCGAATTGATTCTGAATGAAAACAATCTTTATTCCTTTAGTCCGGCAAGAATCAATCACCGCTTTCAAATGCGAAGGATTCGGTTCCTTTCCCTCATCTTCAATAGAGATTTGTTCCATCCCGTAATCCTTGGCAAAATAAGTCAGCGCCGGATGATAAATTAGAAAAGTTTTATTCTCTTTTTTCGGAATAATCCGACGGGCTGCCTGATCAATGCTATCAATCTCCACCCGGAACTGACGATAGTTCTTTTCAAACGTCTCCCGCTGATCGGGGAACTTTGCCGCCAACACATCTAATATCGTACGAGCCATCATCTCCGCGTACCGGGGAGACATCCACACGTGAGGATCAAAATTCCCGTCATGCGAACCATGATCGTGCTGATGCCCATGCCCGTGATCATGATTACAGGCTCCTTGTTCCAAATCCATCCCGACAGATTGCTTCACAAGCAACATATTTTTCTGCGTTTCCAGAAAAGGATACAAATTACTCAACTCGAAAGGCAAATATCCCACAGCAAAATAAACAGAGCTATTGTGTAAAGCCTTCAACTGCTCCGTACTCAGATCACTCACCGCCGGATTCGCTCCCGGTGGAATCATCACGTTCACCTTCACGTAATCACCCGCAATTCTCTCCACGAAATAACGCTGCGGTAAAATACTCACGCTAATCGTTCTCTCCTTGTCTTTATTCTCCCCACAAGCCGTTAATAAGGCTATCAAAACAACTATAATTCCTATTTTCATTACATTGGATATATCAAATTCTTCTCCTCAATCACATCTAACACTTCGGAAAGATATTTCGCAGCCTCGTATTTTGCCATAGGCAAATTGTGTAACAAATAATTACCACAATCTTTAGCGGCAACACCGGGAACTTCTCCCTCGAAATCCCGGATAAAACGGAAGGTTTCCCGCATTAACTCCACGATGTCACGGGACTCCAAGTCACCTTTCATCAAAAAGTAATTTCCCGTACAACATCCCATGGGTCCCCAAAACACGATCTTGTCACCCCACTCCTTATGATTACGCAAATAGGTCGCCGCCAGATGCTCTATCGTATGTAACTCCCCCTGCCCCAAAACGGGTTCCCGGTTCGGTTCCTTCATGCGTATATCAAACGTCGTGACCACCTGATCGCCTAAATAGTCTTTACGGGAGACATAAATTCCCCTCAACAAGCGCAGGTGATCAATCGTAAAACTCGGTATTTTTTCCATACTTTAAATTTTATTCTTCTGATAAGACTTTAATCAACACTTTAATCATTTCAAAAGAACGTTTAGGTGCCTCTTCCCAAAAATTCAAATATTGTTTGTAATGATCTTTTACCCCGGGAGTATCACTGATAATACGATAGCTCAAGAATGGAACCCCGCACATATAGCAAACTTGTGCAATGGCACATGATTCCATGTCTACCGCCATTCCTTCCGGAAAACGTTTTTTGATCTCCGTCAACTCCTCTTTATCGGTAATAAACTTATCCCCGCTACATATCAAACCACCGTAAACATTACCCTCATGAGCAACAGACAATGCCAATTTACACAACTCCTTATCCGAAACAAAACGAGCCGGCAAACCTTGCACCTGACCATATTCATTTCCTTCCCCACACCACACGTCATGATAAACCATATTCTCGCCCACAACAATATCCATCACTTGTGTCAAGGGATCTATCCCTCCCGCTACCCCGGTATTGACAATAATATCCGGTGCGTAATGCTGTATCATTTCCATCGTACCGACAGCAGCACATACCTTTCCAATACCGCTTTTAACCAAGATAACCTCCACGTTCCCGATATGTCCTTCCGTGAAAAGAAGTCCGCAAACTGATTCCTCTTTTGTCTGTTCCAATAATGATTTCACCAATCCATATTCGGACGTCATGGCCACAATTATTCCGATCCTTCTCATATAACTCTATTGAAAAAATGGATTCATTCTTTTTTCTTCCCCAATCGTCGTGAATCCTCCATGTCCGGGAATGACACGAACATCATCGGGTAATACAAACAATTTTTCCCGGATACCATTCAACAACTGATTCATATCCCCACCCGGCAAATCAGCCCGGCCGATACTTCCTTGGAACAAAACATCCCCGGCAACCAGTAATTTATCCTTTTCACTATAAAAGCAAAGTCCTCCCGGAGAGTGTCCCGGGACATGAATCACCTTCAATTCCGAATGTCCGAACTTCACGACCTCCCCATCTTTCAGGTAGTCCCCCAAAGCCGGTGGCGGGGTAATTCCTTTCACACCTAACATAGCCGCATATCTTTCGGCATCTTCTACCCAAAACGAATCCGCCTCATGCGCCCGGGCTGATAGCCCAAATTCATCCAGCATGAAATTATTCCCGAAAATATGATCGATATGCAAATGTGTATTTAACAATGCTACCGGAATCAACTGGTTCTCCACCAAGAAACTCTTCAAACGTTGGCCTTCTTCCTTCGAAAAACAACCGCAATCAATAATCACAGCCTCCCCTGTCTCGTCATACAACACGATCGTGTTCTCTTGCCATAGATTATTTGTAAATACTTTAATTTTCATCTGTCGTGCATTTTAACCCGACAAATATACGAAAAAAAGAAGTGGATCAAAAAGGCTTTTGATCCACTTCTTTGTCCGTAACGTTTATAAACGAATCGTCAGATTTTCAGCGTATCGAATCCCCGACCATAAACTCCCATAACGGTATTCATCGTCAAGAACGCATCAGGATCAACCATTTTCGTTACACGCATAATATTTTGCATTTCGCTCTTACGAGCTACGACAATCAACATCTTACGAGCCTCTCCGGTGTACCATCCCTGACAATCCACCACGGTAACACCGCGTCGCAAATCACGAGTAATGGAATTCGCCACATCCTCGTATTTTTGGGAAAATATAAGGAATTGTACCGATTGCATCTGTCCCGTGAACACCAAATCAATCGTGTAGGAGTTAACCCCCATCACCACGTAACCATAGATAATAGTGGCTATTTTTGCCGTGGGATCTATCACGGTATCCTCCCCAATAAAGTAACTACATCCGATGATAAACACATCGATATACATGATAATTTTACCAGGACTGATATTCCGGTACTTGTTGATAATCATGGCAACAATATCCGTACC
>DYVS01000108.1:0-2639 GCA_020743075.1 Butyricimonas virosa
GATGTTGTTATTAAAATAATCTTTGATTTGCAGGCAATAATACTGACGATAAGACTGTGAATCACTCTTATCCATACTTCCAGTTACTTCGATCCACTTCTCATATTTCATGTAATGATAATCTCCCAGCCATCCACTCACTAGGTACCACCACTCAGGTCTTTGTAAAAAGTCCGTCACCACCAACTTAATCCGGGAATACTCCACGAATCCAAGCTTAAAATCTTCTGTTTCCTGCAACGCAAACATTACTTTTTTACTCAAAACCGTTTTCAAGTGTTCTCGATTTACAATAACGGGAAAAGAATCAATCCCCACATTCTTTCGGAAAACATATTCCGGCTTCAAAGTCTCGAAATCAACACCTTCTACAGCCGTAGAACTATCTTTCACGACAGTCACCACATAACGTTTATCAATTTCCGTACGCTCTCCAACCCTTTTCACCTTCATCCAACAAGTATCCCATAACACGGAGGTTGGCTCTCCAACCATAGAAAAAACCACACTATCCAGTTCATGCCCTTCTATACCCGAACCATACATATATTTCGGAAATACAAAATAAATTCGATCATCCCCCTTAAATTCAAAAGCGGGATCTTTTTCACATGCCTGACTGACACAAGCCAGCACAATCACAACAAAAAATATTATTCTACTCATAACTTCACGCTTTATATTGTTATTTCCAAATTTCAGACTCTCGTTCTCCATACTCGATCTCAGCTTCCGGTAAAGGAAATACCAACCCTTTATCATCTTTTCGAATATTCAAATTCAAATTTAACAAGAAAGACTCCTTCACCAATCGTTTGAAAATAAAGAACAACTGTCCGTCTCCCATAAATTCTTTCCGGTACTCCTTTACAATCGTCTCCATCACCTTATCCCGGCTAGAAGCCTCTGTCAAAGGACAAGCAATACCCCGGGATACCATAATTTCCTCCATCAATTCATAAGCCTCTTCCGGTTTAGCTTCTGCGGCAATATAATACATTTCAGCCAAACCCAACATCCGGATTTTTTGTTTGGAAATCTCGTAATCAGCATGATGTTTCTTTAATAGAATATGCTGGCTATTCCCCTCATCTTGCTCTGTAAGCATATACCGGAAATCATTCACCTCTGTCCCGAAGATCGAAGCAATATCCCGAACCCGGAAACGTTTTGTAAAAGTGGATGCAGGATAACAACACGAAGTATAAAACGCATCTACCTTCGTGGAGAAAAGGGCAAAAACAAACTCGTCGGAAAAAAGGGCATCACGTTGTTTCACCTCATTGGAAGGCTTGATAAAATCATCTCTCTGGATCAAACGAAATTTACCGGAAGAGATAACCTCTTTAGCATATTGATACGCTTTTTCAACATCATCCCCTTGAGCTCGATCGATGTAAACTCTTGCCAATGTCGCCAACACACCGTAATAATTCATCCGATATTTGCGATTTTCCAAGAAAGTTGAAATATAATACTGATCATTATTCTCCGTCACGTTTTCCGATGTTCCATTTTCTTTTTGATTCTCAAGAAATTCGGGAGAATTAGTACGTATCACATCATTCTTAAGTGCCTCTTTAGCCGCTTCCAAATCAATAATAATATCTTCAAAAACCTGAGCGACAGTCAACTGTGGTTCTATATCATTAGAGTACAACCTTTTGTAAGGAATTGACAAATAATTCGGTTTATCCTTAATATTAGGAGCAAATATTCGCAGCAACTCGTAATGTAAAAAAGCTCTAAGCCCCAAACATTCACCTCTCAAATAATAATAACTGTCAAACTGTTCGGGTGTAACTTCATCCAAATGCTTCAATATATTATTCGTCAACATGATGCAATAATACAACCGCTCCCACACGTAATCCATAATCCCCGTACATAACGGGTTCTGGTACTCGAAGGTCTTGAAATACTCGTAATCGCTTCCGGGAGCGACATCAAAAGTCTGAGCCACGAGATCCATCGTTAACGGTAAAGATCCACCGTATAACTCATTCTTCCCCATATTAACATATACCCCGTACAAGGCATCCATATATCCTTGTTCAGTAGCGAACATCTGATCCTCATTCAATTCCGACTCAGGTCGAACGTCTAACCAATTATCACATCCGGAAAATAGCATGACTCCTAAAGCTATTCCCAAGGTCTTTATATATATCTTTAATTTCATATCCCTGAATTTTAATTATTATTATAATTGAGCAGACAATGAAAAAGTAAATTGTCGCGAGAAAGGATAACTCAATCCCCGTTCTTCCTTTACCGTAGAAAAACGTCCGATATCACTCATATTGAATGAAAAACGCAAACCGTTAAGACCTATTTTCTTGCAAATATTCTTTTTCAAATCATATCCGAGCGAAACACTACCAATACTTAAATGATTGTAATCCTGCACAAAACGAGTTGTTAAATTAGATACATCTTCTTTCAAGGCTATATTCTTAAAGAACGTTTTATCACCTGGTTGTTTCCAACGATCTTTCAACACCCTACGATCCGCATTATTATTCGGGTCAACCCCTTCTACTCTCTCTGCTAAAGTTGAATTATATGTCTTTGCTCCATACTCAAAGCTCAAGGAGAAATTCAAACTGATACCTTTAAAACTCAAGAACGAATTTACA
>DYVS01000109.1:0-14786 GCA_020743075.1 Butyricimonas virosa
TACGGGAGAACTCGAACACCCAGTTAAAACCACCCACGATCAGACGTTTCAAGTACAACTCATTCGCGATACGCAAATAGAACGGTATATCCAGTGCGTTATGATGCGTGATAAACGGACGGGCCGAAGCTCCTCCCGGTATAGCCTGCAACACCGGAGTCTCCACCTCCAAACATCCCATTTCCGTGTAGAACTGACGGATGGCATTGATCATCTTCGTACGCTTGATAAACACATCCTTCACCTGCGGATTCACGATTAAATCCAAATAACGCTGACGGTATCTTAATTCAGGATCGGTAAAAGCATCAAACACCTTACCATCCTTCTCTTTCACAATCGGTAGCGGACGCAAAGACTTAGACAACATCACCAGCTCTTTCGCGTGAACAGAAATCTCTCCCATATTCGTGCGGAACACGAATCCTTTCACTCCCACGATGTCACCGATATCCATCAACTTCTTGAAAACAGTATTATACATCGTGCAAGCTTCATCCCGACTCACATCATCCCGACTCACGTAGACCTGAATCCTACCTTCGGCATCCTGTAATTCAAAAAATGAAGCCTTACCCATAATCCGTCTGCTCATCATTCGCCCGGCGATCACAACCTCTTGCAATTCCTCCGGTGATTTCTCAAATTTATCCAAGATCTCTTTAGAAAGGTGAGTTACTTTAAATTCCGGTGCCGGATAGGCATTTATTCCCAAATTTTTCAACTCATTTAAAGAGTTCCGGCGAATAATTTCCTGTTCGCTTAATTCTGCAAGACTCATTTTTATATGCTTTAAAAGGTTATATAAAATCCATTTATTACCGGGTACACACCCGCTCTAAATTTTATTCAAAAATTAATGTGCAAAGATAATAAATAAAGTACAAAGAAGAAAGTAAAAGGGATACTCTCCCTCGTTATTTACATTTCTCCCGCTTTTTGTTAAAAATTTATCATCAAACATCCAATCACATTTTTATAGAACTGAAACACAATCGCATAACCTTATTTAGAACAAACCTGTTAAAAAATATAATTAGGAATCTTTTGAAATCCCAAGGAATTTCTGCTTCTTTGTAGCAGAATAGGAGAAAGAGATAATGAAAAAAAGATGGGTCATCAACACCCCACCCGAGTGGGAGAAAATTGACAAACTATCCAAAGAACTTAACTGCAGTCATGTTATCGCGAACTTGCTTTTGCAACGCGGTGTGGACACTGCAGAAGAGGCCCATGCTTTCTTCAATCCAACCCTCAACATGCTCCATGACCCGTTTTTGATGAAGGATATGGATAAAGCAGTTCTCCGGTTGGAAAAAGCAATCAGTACCGAAGAAAAAGTCATGATCTACGGCGATTACGACGTGGACGGGACCACGGCCGTTGCTTTACTCTACAAGTACTTGAAAAATAAATGCGAGAATCCAGAATATTATATTCCAGATAGATACACGGAAGGTTACGGGGTTTCCATCCTAGCCATCGACTACGCAGCACGCAACGGGATTTCCCTCATGATCGTAACCGATTGTGGCGTGAAAGCCGTGGAGAAAGTCCGTTATGCCAAATCCAAGGGAGTGGATGTCATCATCTGCGACCATCACACCCCGGGAGACGAACTTCCGGATGCCGTTGCCGTTCTGGATCCGCAACGGAAAGATTGTCACTATCCCTACCGGTGGTTAAGCGGCTGCGGGGTAAGCTTCAAACTGGCACAAGCATATAGCATGAAACACAACTTACCGATGGCCGACTTGTACAAATTGTTGGACCTAGTTTGCGTCAGTATTGCTAGTGATATTGTTCCGATCACGGGAGAGAATCGCATCCTCGCTCATTTCGGGTTATTACAATTAAATAGAAAACCCAGTCTGGGACTAAAAACAATACTAAGCTTCTCCGGAATCGGAAAGGACTTGACGATAAACGACATTGTTTTCCGCATAGGTCCCAAGATTAACGCAGCAGGACGAGTTGAATCGGGGAACAAATCAGTAGAACTCCTGATCGCCGACGATGAGACCAGAGCCACGGAAGTCGCTGCCAGCATCAACAACTTCAACGACCAACGCAAGAAACTGGATCACGATATCACCGAAGAAGCTCTTGAATACATCAACCAGTCCCATTACGATCAATCCCAAAAAGCAACCGTCCTTTACAACCCGAACTGGCACAAAGGTGTCATCGGAATTGTCGCCTCACGTCTGACGGAATATTATTACCGACCGACCGTGATCCTGACAGAATCCAACGGTTTGGCAACCGGATCGGCTCGTTCCGTGGAAGGATTCGACCTGTATTACGCCATTTCGCAATGTAGCGAATTTTTAGAAAATTACGGGGGACACAAATACGCGGCAGGACTGACATTAAGGCTTGAAAACATCGAACCTTTCAAGGCCAAATTCCAAAAAATCGTGAGTGAAACGATTACTGAAGAGATGTTGACACCCCAAATCAACATTGATGCCCAAATCAAACTAAACGACATCACCCCGGACCTTTACGCCATGATTCAGAAGTTTGCACCATTCGGTCCCAACAACACGATTCCCGTGTTCATGACTGAAAACGTGACGAATTTCATCGGCTCGAAACAAGTCGGACGCAACAACGAACACCTAAAACTGGTTGTCGTGGATGACACGAGAGTCTGCAACGACCGGAGCGGTATAGCTTTCGGCATGGGAGAGGCATTTTCCCGTATCAGTAAAGGTGAATATTTCGATATTTGCTACACCCTTCAGGAAAACGAATTCATGGGAAAAAGCGACATTCAAATGATGATTCGAGATTTAAAATTCAAAGAGGAATAAAACATGCAATCTTTATCTTCCAAACTATTGGAAAAAGCAGTAGAACAATTTGCTTCCCTTCCGGGAATCGGACGCAAAACAGCTTTACGTTATGTGTTACATATGCTTCGCCAAAGCCCCGAAGAAGTAAAGCAATTTACGGACAGCATTACCGCCTTGAAAGAAGCCATCAAAGAATGTCAACACTGTCACAACATTTCAGACAGTGACATCTGTGAGATCTGTTCCGATCCCAAACGAGACGCCCAGACTATATGTGTCGTGGAAAACATCAAGGATATCATGTCCCTTGAAGCCACCGGACAATACCACGGGCTTTACCATGTCTTAGGAGGAATCATCTCCCCCATGGACGGCATCGGTCCCTCCGATCTTCACATAAACACCCTACTGGAACGAGTAGCCAATCCTTCCGTGAAAGAGGTCATTTTCGCATTGCGGGCCACCATCGAAGGAGACACCACAGGATATTATATCTTCAAAAAACTCCCCCGTCAGGATGAAATCACGATTAGCACTCTTGCCAAAGGTATTGCCATCGGCAATGACTTGGAATATACCGATGAGCTCACACTCGGTCGCTCTCTAGTCAACCGGGTGAAATTCAGCCTAAACGGATAATCCATAAGATTTTAAATTATACGATCCCGGAATTCTGCCTATTTCCAATCAAAATAAAAGCCCCATAAATCACTGAAAACGAACAAAAAACGGATCATATAATCTAAAATTTTTAAATCAATCGCTCCAATAGCATTCGCAATTTAGGATCCGAAGGACGTTTCGCATTTGCATCAACAATCTTCCCCTCTTTATCCACGATTACGATACGAGGAACTCCATGAATCAAGTATTTTTTCACTAAATCCGATTTAAAACCTCCCGGCAAGTTCAACTGTAATTCCGCACCTCTCTTATCTTTAACCATCTCCCTCCACAAAGCCATCAACTCATCCCCTGTATCCACAGACATCGCAATAAACACGATATTCTCTCCTTGCATATCATCGGCCAATTTTTCCATATAAGGCATCTCAGCACGACACGGAATACATCCCGTGAACCAAAAATCCAACACTTGAATTTTCCCTTTAAAATCAGCAGACGAATACTCTTTGCCATTTATATCGACAGCCTTGAATTCTGGAGCCATCTCGCCCCTCAATATCGTTTTATGAGCCTCACGGGATGCTCTATAACGAGCCTCAAGAGAAGGTAATTCCTCTAATGCTGCTGCATGTGTAATAAACGGCCGGACACTCTCAATATAAACCGGAAAATCATCTGAATACCCCTTCTGCAAAACATGATCCAACAATTTAACCAAAAATAGCGAACGAACTTTCTCATCCTCAATTTTCTTCACATAAATTTCCATGTAATGCTCCGGGGATACTTCAATCCACCCCTCTTTTTCTCCACGCTCGAAAACACCAAGCATAACCGTAAACCATTTAGGTATCTGCACGATAGCCGAATCCGTAAAAGTCATACTTTGGGCGAAATCATAATAATGTTCCGGCAACTCAATATTCATATGTGCAAACATCATAGCATTTGCCGGCCCGAAAAGTAATTGATTATAAAAATCATATTTATATTTCAAACCTTGAAGGTGAATAAACTCATTATCAAGCCCTGACGCCTCCAACTTTGCAATCAATCGTTTAATCTCCTCTGAGTTTATTTCCAACCATTCGGCAGAATAACTTTCAATCCCCTCCTTCGAGATCCCGATATATCGATTTTCAGCCAGAAAAGTATTTTCTGCAGCCCAATCTCCTTTAAACTCAACTCCGTTTTCACTTTCAACGATCTCCACATTAGCTCCCGGTGTCAAGTACACGGAATAAAACCCTTGCTTTACCCCCACGTAACGGAAAAAAGTCGGTTCTTGAATTTCTGCTACAAACTGATATTTCCCGGTTGAATCTGCCGCCACCTTATCATAGGCAGTTTTACTTTCCGGTTGGAAAAAGAAATTCCCCTTCAACGTGTTACTAAAAACAACCTTCGCATCAGTTGCCATTTTCGAATCCCGACACCCGGCCCCGATAAAAATCAGGACCGATAGTGTCAGAAACACACAACATATCTTACGTGTCATTTGCATCTTTATTTTGTATTCTGGATCAAGTTACTTGTTTCCATTGCATTTTGTGGGAAAGGCCATACATACAATGGAGAACCCGGCTTCAAAGTAAGCTCTTTCGTTTCACCTGCCTCATTGATATATGTACGAGTAAACGTTTCATTCAACTGCACGCTGAACCGACGCATATCAAAGAACCCGTTATAAGTAAACATCAACTCCCGCTTCCGTTCATTACGCACTTGCTTCAAAGCCTCGTCCGCATCAGCTGCCGTCAATTCAGGAGTTCCATTCTTTACCCGATATTTGTACATCTCGTTCAAATATTTCATTGCATTTACCGGATCATTCAATCTAGCGTAACACTCGGCAACGATCAAATACACCTCCGAAAGACGCATTCCTCCACAATTCCATTTTACCTGGATAGACCCGAACATTCTAGCCCCACTTTCTCCCGTCGGTCTATTAGGTGTACTATAACTAATACAAGTTTTGTAACGCAAATCGTTCTGTTTATCAAACAAATCCAATGTTTCCTTACGAATCCAGAACGGGAAAGGCTCCCCATTATCATTATTGCAGAATTGATATAACAGATTCTCGGGGTCTGCCTTCGGATGAATTGCATATGAATCCCAACCCGTTGACATAAAATCCATAAAAGGTAATTCCGCTACAACATCATAATACATTGGTCTCATATCCCACAACTTATGATAAGTTGATTTCAATACTTCCAATCCAGCATTTAAAGCTGAATCCAATTCTCCTTTATACAAATGTACTTTTGCCTTTAAGGCCCAACCGAAAGCTAAACTAGGCCGAAACTCATTCAACGGTTTTTCTGGTAAATCGGGTATGGCTGCGTTTAAATCCTCCATAATAAAATCATACACCTCCTGCACGGAATACTGTTTACTTTCATTCTCCAAATCAAATTTTTTATGAATAATAATCCCGTTATCCGTGGCAGCCGTTTCCTTCACGTAAGGTTTTGCAAAAGTATTCACTAGCATAAAATAGTTGTATGCTCGCATCGCCTTTGCCTGCGCCATAGCTAATTTTTTATCAGCCAATGGGCCTTCTGCATCATTCACATTTTCCACCACGATATTATAATTGGCAATCCGGGAGTAGCACTTACTATAAAGTTCACTCGTCACAGTATGTTGTTGTCGTAACCCTTCTGTTTCATCCCACAAAAAAGCGATTGAACGCAACGGGTATTTATAATTTTCAATTTCATTTTTATAAGGCCAGGTAGCATCTCCGGAAAAATACCAAAAATCATCCGTTGGGAATTCTGAGGTCATAGACTCCACCAAGCCAAGATAATCATCAGTCGTGTTCAACACTGATTCTCCTTTCGGCACCAAATCCAAGTAATTGTCACAAGACATCAGGAAAACCGAAAGACATAAACTTACTATCACTATATATTTTCTCATATTCTCACTCATTAAAAGTTAATATTCAATCCCACACTATAAGTAGGCATCATGAACTGAGTACGCGTACCTTCATTTGCATTAAATGATTCAGGATCAATACCCTCGTCATTGGCTGCCCAATAAAATGGGTTATCCACCTGGGCACGAATAACAACATTCTGCAGATTTATTTTCTGAAGCAAATTTTTCGGGAAAGAATAGGATACCCCGATATTACGACACTTGATAAATGAAGCACTGAGCACGTGAGAATCCGCATACCGCCATAGATTTTCCCGGTCTGAATCCGCAGAAGTTGCGCTTCTCATTGCCGGAATATCCGTGTCTTTATTACTCTCGGTCCAACGATTAACCATATCCTTATGCATTGCACCATTTATACTACCATAAGTAGAAGTAGATTGAAGGCTACCATAAGTACTATACAACGGAGTCACGTCATTTCTCAACGAATGTCCCGTATAGTACACGAATTTCGTAAAGAATTCCCAAGTTTTCCATCTCAGATTAACAGCCAAAGCACCATTCCATTTTGGAGTTAACTGACCGACATTTACTAGAGCATTGATATTACGTACCGGTTCGTTGGCTTTTATTTCGCCATTTTCGTCATACACGGACGGATCACCATTCTCGGTTAACCCTGCATAACGATAAGCATAAATAGAATTATAGGTATCTCCTTTTAAGTAATTGCTTCCCGGATATCTCAACATATCCAAAGCGTTAGACGGCGTGAACCCCACCTTCATAATCTTATTTTTATTATTGGCTGCTGTCAAAGTCGTGTTCAGTGCCCACTCCTTGTTATTCAACCAATCATAAGACAACGATATCTCCAATCCCGTATTTCTCATGGCCCCGTTATTCACCCGTGCAGATTCAAAACCTAAAGAAGGATCCAATGTTTTGTTTGCCAACAAATCCGAACTATATCGACGATAAAACTCCAACGATCCTTTCAATCTTCCCAACAAAGCGAAATCTGTACCGATATTCAATGTGGACGTTTTTTCCCAACGCAACATCGGATTCGGGGGAGTCAATATAGATGTCAAGCTATTTTGCGTGTAAGGAGAGGTTATGTAAGCTCCCAACAAATAAGGAGAAGAAGATTGATCCACGTTACCCGTAATACCATAAGTTACACGTAGTTTCAACATATCCAACCAAGCAATGTCATTCAAGAAAGATTCCCTTGTCATCAACCAACCTGCTCCGACAGACCACAAAGGACGATAACGATATTTAGGATCCGTTCCGAAAAGGTCTGCTTGTTCCACCCTCACACTCGCATTTAAACTATATTTAGAATCGTAAGTATATCCTGCATTAGCATAAGCGGAAACATACCGATGTTTAGTGCTCGTTACTTGAAGTCTTTCGGAAAATGTCAAAGAAGCACTTGACAACTGACCGACAACCCCTTGAGCCAATGTAGCCCAATCCACCTGTTTATAAGTCAATTTTTTGTCATCATAACCATAACGCTCACTCATCGTTCCATTCCATTCATCCTGACGAATTTCAGCACCCGCCAACACGGTCAAATCGTGCTTCTCCCCCATCGTAGTCTGGTAATTCAATTGTGCTCGAAAATTAAAATACTCTTCATTCTGATTATTCTCCGAGAGATGACCTCCCTGGGGCAAATTATACACAAAATTGCCAACTGAACCAGAAGTATAACGATTAACCAATTCTCGCATTTTATAAGAATCTGCCTCGTCAAACTGCTTGATATTTATATTTTTGCGTTCATATTGAAATTTCACCCCTAAATCTAAACCTTTCCATAACTTGAAATCGGCATCTGTAAACAAACGCACATACAAGCTATTGGTTTTTTGCATATTATTATTCCTCTCCTCGTTCAAATTGAATCCCATAAACTCCAATCCTTCCGTTTCATCGATTTCTATGCTACGGTAAAAATTATACCCATATTGATAAACGGGATTACCCTCATCCGTCAACACCTTCTCATAAGGCATTACATCCAGATAAGAAATCCCAGACATGGATTCTTTCATTTTGGCAATATAAGTATTTGCCCCATAAGTCAATGTAAACCAATCTGTCAAATTCAACTCGTTCTTCAAATAAATACTATATTGACTAGCTGCATCCGACTTCAAATACTTTCCATTGTCTTCATAACGTAACGAGAAATACAGGTTCGATTTCTCCCCTCCTTTTGAAATAGAAAGATTATAATTTTGAGTCAGAGCCGTCTCGGACATTAACTTACGAGCTTCTTTACGATAATCATTCTTGCGCATCGCATTGACTTTTTCATCCACTTGCGCCTGCGTCATATTCCCTTTGTACAACTCGTAATAATAACGTTCAATTCGTGTGTATGGCTTTGAACTCGTAGTCTGATTCTTATCATCAAAATAATCTCCCGGATTCTGTTTATACAAATCATTGTTGAGCAGGAATTCCAGCTCAAAATCAATAATATCGCTTGTTGAAGCGTAATCCATATAACTCAATTTAGGGAGCGGATTAATATAAAAACCGGCAGACAAATCGAAATTAACTTTATCACTTTTGCCTTTTTTCGTCGTGATAACAATTACCCCGTTGGAAGCACGTACTCCATACAACGAGGTTGCAGCAGCATCTTTCAACACAGTAATCGTTTCCACGTCATCCGGATTAATGCTATTCAAGCCTTGATTCATCACGATTCCATCTACCACTAATAACGGGGTAGAACTAACCGCAAATGAAGATGTTCCCCGCATTTCCAACTTATCGCCATAAGTAGATAATCCCGGAGTCAAACCTTCTATCTTGGAAACCAAACTCGTACCTTGCACTTTCCTCAAATCTTCCGCTTTCAAAATAGTCACGGAACCCGTTGAACGTTCTCGAGAAATCGTCTGGTAACCAGTAGCCACCACTTCTCCTAACATCTCAACCTCTTCTTCCATTGTCACGTCCAGTAACTTGTCCGAACCATCATACAACAGCTCTTTCGTCTTCATTCCAACAAACGAAAACACCAAGGTAACATTCTTTTCGGTCAATTGGAACTCGAATCTCCCATCCACATCGGTAGCTGCTCCCAACGTCGTACCTTTCTGAATCACCGCCACACCGGGGAGAGGCATTCCTGTCTCATCCTTTACCACTCCTCGAACCTTGTAAATCTTCTTCTCGTCATTACTTTTATAGGAAATTACAATTAACTCACCCTCTTGGCTATATTTGAAAGGCACTCTCGCCAACAAAATATCCAAACACTCCTCCACGCTCTTATTTTCCAACTTTGCGGACACCTTATAATTGTTCAAGTCATCATAATTGAAGACAAACTTACAATTAGCCGCTTCACTCAAACTTTTCAATGCCTTTGACAACTCCACATTTTCAAAGTCCAAGTTCACCACCCGATTTTGTGTCACACCGGATGCAATACTTGTGAAAAAACACAAGCAAAACACGAATTGTATCAAAAACATTTTCACAATTCTCCTACTAACGTTCCTGTCTATGGAACGTTTCTTACTCAAAAGTATTGCCATAAATGATCGTTTTGGTTATTAATTTAAATGATTACTATTTATCTTACTACTTCAGAAACAACTAATGTTTTTCCATTCACCTTTATTCCAACCCGATTCGTTTTCATCAACAAATCGGTAATCACAGAGATCTCGCTATCCCGGCTTACCCACAATTCAAATCGATAGTCCTTAACCCGATTACCTACATACACGACATCAAAATCGTACCATCGTTTCAAATCATCCATAATAGATTCCATCGATTCATTCTCATAATAGAAATATCCATCCTTCCAAGCAATATACCGATTCACGTTCACTTTCGTGATCTCCGGCACACTCTCGACAAAGCGGGCATTCTCTCCCGGATTCAAGGTATACTCTGAACCGCCTTCCGTTTTCTTCACGGAAACCCGACCTTGTACTAAAGTCACGTGTACCTCCTCATCCCCGTAGGAACGTACATTAAATTCCGTCCCATACACCTTCGTGTAAATATCGGAAGACACAACTATAAAAGGCTGTTTCTCATCGTGAGCCACGGAAAAATAACCTTCTCCTGTCAAAAATACCTCTCGTTTTTCACCCACAAAAGAAGTTGGGTAACGCAACTCTGATTCTGAATTCAACCATACAACCGTTCCATCGTTCAAGGTCAACTTATACTCTGCTCCTTTAGGCACTCGAAGCGTGTGATAACGAACCACACCCCCCTCGGCCAAATTGTAATTAATCCCGCTTAAACTATCATACTCCACCCGTACACCTTCACCCACCTCCCGACTTTCACCTTGGGATGCATTCAACACGAATTTCTCTCCGGATTCTGTAATCAATACGGCTTGATTCCTTCCAGGTACAATGTGTTCTGCCACCGGCATCACCTCTTGCTTTTTCGACAGCAATGAATTTTCCAGTAACCACCAACTAGCGGAAATCAGTATAACCACAGTTGCCGCAACAGAAAACCAAGCAATTCGTCGAGACTGACCTCCGGATTTCATTTTCCGAATAAAGTTCTGATACTCACCCTCCACATCCAGCTGTTCGCTCACTGTCAATCGAAGGCCTCCTTCCAAATACCTCCGGCACTCCTCATACAAATCCTTATTATGGGGCTCTGCTAACCATTCCCGCACCCGAACTTCCCGTAACATTTCAGGATGATTCAGTATCTCGGTGACAAAATTTAAACGATCTTCTTCTTTCTCGAATTTCATAACTTCACGTTCATTTTAACATTACACGTAAAGCATGGCAAATGATGTGGGTCAAAAAGCAATATTTTTTATTTTTTTAGGAAATATGCATATAACAACACCATTTCAATATCTGACATTTTTTCTCTTAATATACTGATTGCCTTTGTTATATGCCACCGAACCGTATTGATCGAAATTCCCAACTCATCCCCCGCCTCTTGATACTTTTTTCTCTCGATAAAACATTTTTTTAACACAGTGGCCGTCTGTTGGGGCATATTTTCAATAATGCGCATCACCTTTTCAATGAGCTGTTCATACTCCACGTATTCTTCCTCCTCTTCGGGAAAAGTCTTTTTATAGGCTAGAAACTTCTCTTTGGTTTTCTCCTTCCTCAAAAAATCAAGCGAACGAGAACGAACTAGGGTATATAAAAAAGGACGTAAAGAAACCGAAGAATCCAATTTGTCAAAATTCTTCCACACGTATTCATAAACATCTGTCACAATGTCTTTCGCTTCTTCGTCATCCCGGACAAAGCTTAAAGCATGAATATACAATTCCTTATAATGAGTCTTATACAGTAACTCAAACGTGTCCCTCTTTTCTTTATCCACTATAATCCTTTAATGTGTCCGTTCAAAGATAAATATTTTTATTTTAATCATAATCTTATCAACAAACGTTCTTTCCACAAAAAATAATTTCCCTTTCATTACCTCATTTCAGCATTCTATTTATACCACACTCCCGGTTACCAAACAGATTAGAGGGAAACACATTCTATAACAAAAACAAGACTGGCCCAAAGAGAAAAGTTTTTCTCTTTGGGCCAGTAAAAACAGTATCTAGCATACGTTTTTTCCAAAAAACATCCTCACCCCCTACCGCCGCTCACGATACACCACATCCTTTATTTTCGCGAAACCACTGTACTCGGTCCTTTTTGTCACGCTATTATTCACCCCATCCACCGGGTAAAATCCCAACCTTCCGCCATTGTTATCCAAGGCAGAATGATTGTAAGAACCCACCATCAACTCGTACTGCCGGGCCATAAACTCATCCGATTGGTTATTCAAGTCATCCAAGGAACACTGCCTGTACAAATTAAATTTCAACATCGTAACCTCCTCATTGTCTCCCAACACGATATTATCCATCGGGAATGTCGTGTTCGTTCCCAAGTTATGCAAGTACACCTTGTTGTCCACGGCATAGAACATATAAGGGAACTGGGAATGAAAGGCAAAACTCGTCGCTTTGTCAAAATCCGGGGCGTTCAAATTCTCGTATTTCGCCTCTTGGACAAAACCGTTTCCCGACATGTTGATCCCGTAAATACTACGTTTTCCGGCGTTATCTTTGAAAATCGCGTAAACGAGGCCACTGGAATAACGGGTACTCTCCATATACACCAGTTCCATTCCCGTCTTGAAACTGAACAGACCGTTTTCCGGGTCCGGCAACGGGGTCAATGTCTGCATGGCATCATCATCATACCCGTACTTCCATCCCACAAACTGACGGTTATCCACGTCATATAACAAAGCCGTGGATCCATTCCCCGGCCGGGCCATGCTCACGCCGACATACGGGGCCACCCGGAATTCGGGAACCGAACCCCGTATTGAAGTATTCACGGGATATTCAAATGCAGCCCCGGCTGCATCAAAGACTTGAACATAAGCATTACCGACATCCGTCACGCAAATACAGGCAAGAGCCCCGGCCGTACTTGCGTTATTTACCGGGGTATAGCAAATAACATTTTCATCCCCGGGGGGAATAATAAAATCTATATTTCTTATATTCCACGAGGCATCCGTTTTAAACGTCTCCCGGTCTATTTTAAACGTTCCCTCTCCTGACATCACGTAAATCACATCAGCAGGATTAGCAAAACGATTCGGATAAAAACCAATCCCTTTAGCCTGTTTCAACTCCGGCAACCCCAACGGGGTCAACACGTCATAAGCCGGAATAACCCGTTCCGCCGAAATCACCGAAATCATATCCATCCGCACCCGTTCCTGCTTCCCCTCGTTGCACAACACCATCCACCCCTCGTAAGTCGGGGAGGACACCTTGATATCAAACGTGGCAGAGGTCTGCACTCCCGAACGTTTATCCGTCACGGAAAACCATCCGATATACGTGTTAGCAACAAATGCTGCCAACGTATCCAAATCCAACGTCTTCGCCAGGTTCAAATCCACCCATCTTTGTCCGGACTCTATTGTCCCTCCCCCTTTAATCTCTATTTTGTAACTAAACTCAAAATTAGCGTTGTCCCCCGTTATCTCTCCTTCCAAAGAAGAAACGACTTTCGGTTTCACGACAATGTGGTCGGAATTTCCCAACACCTCAATCACTTCCGGGACATTCTCGATGGTAATCTCCGCCACTTCCCGGTAATCGTAATTCCCTTTGTCATCAAAACAAGCACAAAGAGAAAAAACGAATAAAAACAGTACAATCGCATTTATTTTCATAACCTTATCATTTTAACATTATTCATATCGGGAATAATCCACCGAATAGGAAGGGGCAAGCTGCATATAACTCCCGTCCGAATCCAGTTCCGGGGTTCCGGCATCCGCCTGTTCCTGCAAATATCTTTGAACGGCAACAGCAAAAAAGCTAAAACGCCCGAGTGACACTTTTGCTCCGGCATACCCCGCATTACTCCAGTCCGTAGGTGTCAACCCGCACACCATATTAACAATCACGTATTTTCGAGGAGTCCAATTTCCAAAATAATCACCCCCGAACCAATTCCAGTAACTCGGTTCCGTGTACATCTCACTTAGGGAAAAAGCAAACACGTCCCCGTGAATCAGCGCTCCCGTGGCCGAGTAAGCATTCGTGTTCTTGTACTCGGGAAAATAACACTTGAAATACTCGTTCTCTTCTAACCGAAGAGCCAAGCGTATCGCTTTCTCCATCATGTCACTCGTCCGGAAAAAACGTACCCGGACATACGCCGTGCTCGCCCCGGCCGGCACCACAACCGTATCCAGATTCACCTCGTAATGTTTTCCCTCGATTGCGGTTGTCCCCTCTTGGTCCACCACCACCTTGAAAGGTCGGTCATAATCTGCCACCTTTCCCATCGTCCGCACCGTGGCCGAAAGCACCACGCTTTTAGCCGTGGCCTGAGCCGACACGAATGAATAAGCAACTGAATCCCCGTAATTCTCCGTCGTACTCCCGTAAATATAACTCGTCACCCGTTGAAAATAAATGCCCGCGTCATCCGTGGTAAACATCGGGATTTCCTTCTTTTCACAAGCCCCAGCCACTACCCACAAAGCTAAAACCAGCAATATATTTTTCCATTTCATAATCTTATCATTTTAACGATTTGCAATTTCTCCTGAAGGTAAAGGTAACACGTAACGTTCCTCTTTCGCGCCATAAGTGTTCGTGTCGTACCCGTTTTCATCACTATTGATATTACTGAACAAACGTTTATACAGGTAGAAAATTTGTCCTTCCCCGAGGAATTCCCTCAAGTATTCCATTCGCAACCGTTTCATAAAATCCTCTTCCGAAACGACTCCTAAAACGGGTAATCCTCTCCGTGTACGCATCCGATTCAACCATTCGTATTTATCCGCCAACACGGGTTCACTCTCGGCAGCAATATAATACACTTCACTCAATCGGATCAATGACATGAAAACAGCATAAAAATA
>DYVS01000110.1:0-15482 GCA_020743075.1 Butyricimonas virosa
TTCAAATCCTCTCCAGCATATTTCCGAAGAGTCGGATCATCATACACGTGCATATCTGCCGGCAATACTAGCTGACCAACCATTTTCTTGAACGTCTGCCCGTCATTCTCGCTCTTCATACGTTGTCCCTCGATCCGGTGACCGAAAATCTCGTGGAAGAACACACCGCTGGCAGGACCCGACAACAAGGCCGGTCCCGTATAGGGATCAACCACCGGGGCCACACGCAAAGCCTCTAATGTTTTCACCATCTCCTTGGCATCCGCAATAATTTTATCATTCGCGGGAAGATCTGCCGGGTCATAGGCAAAATAAGACAAGTTCAAAGGTAATTCCATCCCATCATCAGCTTTTGTTTCTCCAAATACCATGATGCGGGCATACGGTAGATTCTGTACAACTTCCGTCCCTTCGTTATTCACGAAATAACGTCTCTCTACCGTGTAAATCATGATCGCATCCCCTTTCATAATCCCGGGTTGGTTTTTGAACACGGCTGAAATCTCTTTCATCCGGGCCGCCCACTGATCCATATCGATCGTCATTTTTTCAGCTGGAAGCGGAGCCTCATAATATTTCTCCACTTTCGCTTCAGAAAAATAAGGAGCTTTATCTTCTTCTTCCACGTTTACAGAGCTTTCTGCCTTCGTCTTCTGGTACATATCCACGGCAAACTTGTAACGATTGTTCACCTCGTCCCAAATAGCCTGACGAACGGCATCTTCGTTATTTTCCTCATCCAATGGCAAACGAGCCACGGAAGGTCCTTGGTATCGGGACATGGCCGCTCCCATTTGATTAAATCTAAAATTATCAAGTTTCTCATCTCCTAACCGGATCTGCGGAACTAACGTCCGGGAGCGATATTGCTGACTGTTCATCAACGCCCCGAAAGAAGCCGATACCACGGAAGAAGTCACATCAATCACCCTGTAATTCATGTGATACGGGGGAAATTCTTCACCCTTTAGTTCTTTCATCTGTTGAGCTAACTCTTCTTTTAGAAGTCCCAGCAACTTATCCTGTCCTTGCCCGTAAGTCTTAGGAACAAATAACAGGGAGAGAAAGCAACTAAAAATAACCAATACTGTTTTTCTCATGTGTAATTGTTTTTAATCATGTAAATAATAATAGATCATCGAAAGATCACGCACTATTTTTCGTTAACAAATATAAGACGAATCTTTATGGATGCAAAATTCAAACGTTTTAAATTTTTCTTAAAGTGAAGAAATGCAAAAAGGATGATTTCCCATCACGGTACTCTCACCCTCGTCGACAAATTAGAATTCAAAATATTACATTTATATGTAACTATATCTTTTCAAAAAACGTTTTCCAAAAAAGCCTCCGGATCATTAAATGGAATGTCAACTCGGATTTAATAAAAAAAGTGTATACACACTCCCGGAGGCTTATTCCTTCATGTGCTATACACTTTCTTATTATTTCTCGAATTGACAAGGCAAAGGTAAATATTTCTTTAATATAAACCACAAAAGAACAAAATTATTTATCCCATACCACCAGCATTTAACATTCCAACCTCCGCCTTTTTACGAAAATCTTCAACTGAAATTCATCGAAATAATCTCATAACACTTTTAATCATAACGCAATAATTATATTTACATACATTATCTATATCCTTTTATCTTCCGCAAAATTATCTGTCATTAAAAATATTTTATCCTTTCATCCTAATTTCATCCAATCGGAACAAAGAATTAAGATTAAGTTAGCAAGCTTCTCTTTGAAAACAAACAATATTTTAAAGATTCCCCAAAGAAAGATAAAAAATCCTGTACGTGAGAACCACGTGAAAAGAAATGATAACTTTGTTAAATCAAGAGACAAACTATAATAACACCACTTACACAAAAATAGAAAATATATGCTCTCGAAACTATCTATCTATCTTTTCTTGCTACTAATCATCCCGGACATCTATATTTATAAATCGTATATCACCAAATCAACAGGAGGCAATCCGTTCGGTTGGCTGTGGTTTATTCCTTCCGTGATCCTATTATTCGCACTCGTCTGGATTCTACTATCCTCCAGAGATGCACTGGCCATACAACACCTCATCGGAACTTTCACGATCACCTACATGACCATCGTACTACCGAAAACCATTTTCATGATTTGCTCGCTACTTGATTTACCGTTAAAATACTTGTTCAAATGGCAAATACAACCTTTTAGCTGGCTCGGGATCATACTAGGAACTGGAATGATGCTCATGGTACTTTACGGGGCAATATGGGGCAAAACACGATTTGACGTGAAACAGGTCACGTTCGCCTCTCCTAATCTTCCTGCCGCTTTCGACGGGTATCGCATTGCACAGATTTCCGACATACACACGGGTAGTTGGAACGGAGACCGGACAGCCCTGCAAAAAGCCGTGGACCTGATTAACGCCCAGCAAACCGATTTAATTGTTTTCACGGGTGACATTGTCAACACGAAAGCCTCTGAACTGGAACCATTCGAAAACATTCTGGCACAATTGAAAGCCCCGGACGGCGTGTTCTCCATCCTCGGGAATCACGATTACGGTCCCTATCACAACTGGCCTACAACCGAGGCCCGAGACCAGAACATCCGAGATGTACAAAACAAGCAGGCCTCCATGGGATGGCAGTTATTAAACAATGATCACGTGATACTAAAACGTGCCACGGATAGCATTGCCCTGATTGGCGTGGAAAATAACGGGGAACCACCCTTCTCTCAATACAGCGACCTTCCCAAAGCCATGGAAGGCACGGAACAATGCTCTTTCAAACTATTGTTAAGCCACAACCCCACGCACTGGCGCCGGGAAGTACTCGACACGGACATCGACCTCATGTTGTCAGGCCACACGCATGCCATGCAATTTGCCTTCGGACGACATTCCCCGTCCCGATTCATGTATCCGGAATGGAGTGGGCTCTACATGGAAGGCAAACAAGGTTTGTATGTCAACGTCGGGTTGGGGTATATCGGACTGATGCCCCTGCGTTTCGGGGCATGGCCGGAAATCACGGTCATTACGTTGAAACAATTGAAAATGGAGAATTGAAAATTGAAAATGAAGATTCAGTAAGAAATTCGAAAATAAGTGACACTTTTCAGACGGTTGGATGTTTTGAGGGAAAACTAAAATTAAAACTGTATGTTACACTTTAAAACAATTGCGCTATTATCCTCCGTCACGCTGATCGGATGTACCTCTTCGCCTCATGCATGGCAAGGACAATCCGGTAGCAAACGGGTATTCATCGAGTAAAAAACCACACCGGAAGGAACACCTCAAGCTTTCCTGTCACTTCCAGAACAATGGATTGACAAAGCACAAGCCGACACGCTTGTACTTTCAGACGAAAGTATTCTTGCCATCTTCAACCGGGAAAACATTCGCTTTGAAGGAGCCTTCCATTCCGGTAAAGACTCCATCCAAGCAGAAGTAACCACCTACGGGAAGATACGAGAATTCACTCTCGGCAAAGTCGATAGCCTTCGGCCTATCTATTTTTCACAAAATCCACATCCACCTTATCCCTACCATTCCGAAGAAATCACCTACGTGTCATGCGATTCAATACAAGTTGCAGGCACGCTGACCATTCCATCGGGCAAAGGCCCTTTTCCCGCGGCCATCATTATATCCGGCACCGGGAAACAAGATCGAGACGGAACCTTTTCCGGCCACAAACCCTTCTTCAAAATCGCGGACTACCTCACCCGACAAGGATTCATCGTGTTACGAACCGATGACCGGGGAACCGGAAAAACCAACGGAATATACGAAGAAGCTACCACGTGCGATTTTGCACGGGATGCTCAAGCCGGGATCGATTACTTGAAACAACGCCCGGAAACAGACACCAAGCACATCGGGGTTATCGGACATAGCGAAGGCGGACAAGTGGCACTCATGCTGGGAGCTGACTCCCCGGATGTATCATTCGTTATCTCCCTCGCGGGCGTGGGAGTTGATGGCCTGCAGATTCTAAAATTACAAAATAAAGCAATCTTGCGTACCACCCCCGGAATGACCCCGGAACGGGTGGATCAGTTTATGAGTCTCTTCAACACGCTATTTGACAAAGTACACGCTGTCCCCTTGGAACAACCTTTAGATATTCCCTTGCGCCAAGCCTTCGATCAATGGGTAGCTCAACAGGACGAAGCCACACTGAAAGCTGTCAATTTTAATGACGGAAGAGACGAAATGTTTTTCAGTCGTTACCTGCATCAAGCACAAGGACGCTGGTACAGGGAAATGATCAATTATGATCCGGAAAATTATATTCCCCGCATTCGTAAACCCGTGCTGGCGCTAAACGGGGACAAAGACATCATGGTTCCCGCCAAAGAAAACCTGGAATCCATCAAACAATTACTGGACAAAGGTGGAAACACACGGTACAAAATCGTGGAACTACCCGGTCTGAACCATATGTTCCAACACTGTAAAGAGTGTACCCGAGAAGAAATACCCGATCTGGAAGATGTGTTTTCAGAGGAAGCCTTGCAAATCATGGGGGATTGGCTACGAGAAAACGTAGAATTTAGGTGATGCTTTTCAATTATAACGATTTTAGATCTGAATATCAGTAAAAACAAAAGAAACAACAACCCTATGACTGGAACTCGGCTTTAATTCATCTATATCTCGTCTGTAAGCCATTAAATGGATATTATCAGAGTTTGAAAACAGTTGGATTAAGGATAAAAATTAGGATTTAGACAGGGATTCGTTCATCCCGTTCTAAATCCTAACAACTCAAATGAATCTTATCGATTATTCCGCTTTCAACATCTCGATCATAAGATTCATCTCCTCTGCCAAAGCCGAGGGGCTTCCCATGTAACCACCAATACTCCAACGCAATTTTCCATTCCCGTCGATAATCATTTTGTGAGGAATACCGGAAAATTTAAAAGCCTTGCAATAAGTATCATAAACAGCCGATTGCTTTTTCGTTTTCGGGTTAACATTATCACAAAGCACTTGCAGCGTGTAGTTATGCTCCTTCATGAATTTCCGAATCTGTTCTTTAAAATTTGCAGCCGTTTCCATCGTGGAAATAAAGAAAAACGCCACGTTCGGGTCATTCTTGTACTTGTTTACAGCCATTTGCATTCCTGGTAAAGAAGCCTTACAAGGAGCGCACCAAGTTGCCCAAAAATCCAACACGATAATCTTCCCCTCCATCTTTGACAGATCAACCTTTTTCCCGTCCAGATCTTCCATAGCAAAAAGCTCTATATCCTCGTTAATCATCGTTTCCTGCAAATGTTTTTGCAACTCCTGTTGTTTTTCTTGCGACTTCAATGAACTGACATAAGCCTCAAAATCTTTATCGTTTTTATGTTGTTTCACGTAATCCTTCCGCAAGATTTCCAACATTTCGGGAGTAACCGCATCTTCCCGAACACTAGCCACAATCATGGGAATTACCATCGACTGATAGCCATTTTTTTCCAACAAACGAACATACTGATTGTTATATTCTGCCGATTTGAAATTATATTTTCCTTTAATTTCTTCCATCAACTCCAGTGCCTCGGCAGAAGAACCGGTAGCATCCAACACGAACGCATGTTTCAGAATCATATCTTTCCCCCTCGTGAGCAGATAATCCTTCCACTCCCGTTCTGAATACACTTGATCAGCTCCTGCTTGAGGACGAGTCATCACCTCATTGTAAATAACCTTAGCAAAAGGTAACACCTGTTCCGGGGTTCTCTGATTCGTGTTCAACGGCACTTGTACCATGTGCCAGTAGAAAGTCAGCAAACAAAGATGGGGAACATCATGAAGGTACTTGTACAAGAAACTATAATCATTTTTCTTGATGATGGGCTGATAAACTACCGCTTGAAAGATTTTACCCAGATACATGGATGATGTTTCCGTCTCTATATCTTTAAACTTTTCCGTCGGGAAACGTTTCAGGAAAGCGTCTAATTCAGGAGCTTTCGCATCGGCATCCATGATTCTGAAAATCCGCCATATCTCTTGGTCCCTAGCCAAAATCCCGTTCGGGTAATCTTTTAAAATCCGGGTTTCTACTGCCGCCGCTTTCGTACTGTCTTTCACGATATTCTTAGCAACTTCAAGTGCCTTCAACAACGTCTCTTCATCCACATCCGGTAAATTCAGTATAAAATCCACGTCTCCCAACATCTGTTCATGTTTTTCTCCCGGCATCATTTTATTCAACAACTTCGCCGCATAATAGAATACGTATTTCCGGGCTCCGGGATCTTTCAAAAGCTGTTGGTTCAGCCAAAAACGCATAACTTCATCATCAATATACGCATCCTCGTCACAATATTCCGGTAAAGACTCCAACGTCTTGTTCCGCAACATTCCCCACGCCATATAAGCAGTCGGTAAATTCTGCCCGTTCTTGTTAAAGGTCATTGTCGTGTACGTGGACCGTCCCCCTGTATCCTTTTTGTCCCCAGCGTAAAATTTACATGATACCAACGCACAATTTTTAGGCACACGACAAGTGGCCTCCCATGCCGTATCATTCTTCACCAACTTCAAATCTTCCGCCCTCCAACGCAAATTTTCCCAGTAATAAACCGTTCCGCAAATCGTTTCCTCATCAGCCAGTGACGTCAGCGAATTATCATACGTGAACTTCACATCCTGACCGGCAACCGGCACCAATGGAATGATGTGAAAAGGTTTACGATCCTGTGCCTTAACCACACAAGTAAATAACAGAAGTACAACGATACTTCCTAACAACGTGATTTTTTTCATACAATACGATTTAATAATTTATAAAGTTGGTAAGGTTCACAAAGTTTATAAAGGACCTTATAAACCTTATAACTTTATGAACCTTACGAACTCTTATTTAATTTGTCCGATCTCCGGATTTTCTTCCAAATATTTTTCTCCCATTGGGAAAGTATATCGCACGGCACCGGGTTCTAATGTATAAGTCGTTCCCTTGAATATCCGAGTCACCGTCTGTGTCGGAAAATCCGGATCATTTGCCAAACGACGTTGATCCATCCAACGTAAACCATGACACGTTAATTCTCTACGACGCTCCTGTAATACATTTCCTAAAGCCTCTTTAGCTGTTGCGGCACTCAACGAATAGTCCTCACACGCAACGTAACGATACTCTCTCAATTTATTCACAATATTCATGGATTCCGTCGTGTTTCCCTCGCGAGCCCAACATTCTGCCTCAATTAGCATCATTTCCGGCACACAAGGCCCCATGTTACGTCCCTCGTTCTTTTTCCAGTCATAAGGATAATAATTGTCCTTAAAATATACCCGACCGGAATAAGTCATACCTAAATCATCTATCATGGAACGAGTAAAATAAAAATAACGTAAATCTTTTTCCTGATCAAAAGTATTCAACAGATTATCACTTAACACAAGGCCAGCCGTGGAATATGATGCCATCGAAAATGTAGTTACGGGCATTTTAGCAAAAATAACTTCCTTATCTTTCAATGTTTCCACGTAATTTTTCCTTCTCACACTTTCCTCTGTACTCGCCAGATCAACATAATCATTCAGGTTTTCCAACGTACTCTTTAATTTAAGCGCCTCTTGAGCGTTCTTTTTCGCCTCCGTGTAATTACCCATCAACAGGTAGGCTCTTGCTCGCAATGCATAAATAGCACATTTACCCGGATAGAAATTAAATTCTGCCACATCGGGCAAATACTCGAAAGCATCATCCAAATCTTTAAAAATTTGTTCGTACACTTTTTCGACAGATGCACGTGGCAGAGCCCCTTCTACACGAGGGGTAGTTAACAAGGGGACTCCTTGATCCGTGGATGCCGTTGCTGCATTATACGGAACACCATACACGTTCACTAACGTCAAATATGCCTCGGCTCTATGTACAAGAGCCTCAGCCCGAATCTCCAACTTCTCCTCGTTTGTCCCGTTCTTACTATCCATCACCTCATCAATCACCACGTTACAATTATAGATAACCTGGTACACTTTGTTCATCTCCGTGTCATTTTCAGACTGGCTATAAATTTCGTCGGCCCAAGTATATACCGGGATAAATTTATTCGTTTCATAGATCGCCTCTTGTTGAGCCGGATCAGAAATATCAATATCATCTGATGCCACATCATGGTAAGAAAGTGTCCAGCGGAAATTTTCCGTGTTATTCATCAGGTAACGGTAATTTTCCGTCTCCTCCGGAACCAATGATCCTTTAGTCTTGACATCCACCCAATCGGAACAAGCGGAGAAACAACAGGAAAGTCCTATAATTACACTAAATATTTTCTTGTTCATATCTATCACGTTTTAGAAATTAAGATTTAACGAGAAGTTATAAGAAGGTGTCGGCGCCATCCGCAAATCTCTCGTGTTCGGAATAAAATCAGGATCTATACCGACATTATTCTTTTTCCAGATCAATCCTAGGTTTGTTGCAGTAAACCCGATATTAGCACTACCAAGCATGATTTTATTTACCCATTTAGATGGGAGTTCATAAGTCAACGATATTTCTTTCAAACGGATATGATCTCCTTTTTGGACATGAATATCAGCACCTCTATATCGTTGAAAACTATTGTTATCCGTTCCCAAACGGGGTACATCGGTTTTAGCTTCATCACCCGCCTCTCTCCAACGTTTTGCCATATCTTCATTAATTTCATAATTAGCACCACCGTATCTACTTGCAGGCTGTTGTGAAATCGTCGGTTTCTGGAAAATATACCCTAACTTATAGGTGATCCCCACGTAAAGAGACAATCCTTTATAAGTGAACGTATTAAAAAATCCACCAAAGTACTTCGGTGTCAATGTTCCCATATACACCAAATCATCATTCGTAATATTCTCCGTAGATTTTATAATTTCCCCGTCCGCATTGTACACCAGAGCATTTCCCTCTTCATCCAAACCGGCCCAACGAGTAGCCCAGAAGTTATTCATATTATACCCTTCTATCATACGACCACTTCCTCCTCCACTAGATGCAAAACTGGTATACAGTTCATAAGGAGAAGATTTTACTTCATTCGTGTTATAAGAGAAAGTTAAACTGGCCCTATAATTAAAATCACTTTTCTGTACTATCGTTCCGTTTAAAGCAATATCCACACCTTTTCCATCCACTTTAGCCGCATTACGAGTAAGCGTAAATTGCTGGGAGGCATTCGCACCAAATATCGGGTTTATCGTGTACTCTGCAAACAAGTCTCTCGAATACTTACGATACACTTCGATAGAACCGGAAAGCCGATGATTGAACACAGCAAAATCCAACCCGAAATTCAACACACCCGTTTTTTCCCAGCGAATTGATGGATTGGCCGCAGAAGTGATACTGGATGAAGGCAACTGGGTAAACCCATCATTACTCGTGGATAATGATATATTCGTGAAAGGATATTGACTTTGATCTATATTTCCGTTATACCCGTAAGTCGTTCTAAATGTTAATTGGTTCAACCATCCAACATTTTCTGTAATAAAATCCTCCCGACCGATATGCCATGAGAATCCGGTTGACCACATCGGGGTCGCCCGATATTTCCGATCTACACCAAAATTATTGTAATCATCATAGCGTACACTTCCCGACAACACGTATTTATTCATCAATGTGTACGACAGATTTCCGTAATAGGACAGGAATCGTCGTTGATAATCTTTCTCTGGACTAGCATCCGTCAAATAACTATTATATCCCCAAATGTTTATATAGGGATTATGTAACTGACTACCGGCAATCAGTGTTTTCTCGTTATAACCATAATACCTGGCCCCATTTGACCAATCTCTTGTCTCTCGAATTTCCATTCCTGCCAATGCTGTAACTTGATGGATTTCATCAATGATTCCGTCATAATTAATCTGCCCACGAATACTATAATTCTGGGAATTACCATTGTTCACGTTCAAAATACCTCCCCATGGAAGATTATTCGTTAACATACCCGTGTTTGCATCATAAGTTGTAGCCGTGTTATACAGGTCTCTAGCCTCAAACGTGTTTTCGTTGGCAAAAGTACGATTCTTTGTATTTTTCCTTTCAAACATGAATTGTCCGTCCAGTGATAATCCTTTTACCCCGGGAACCGGAATATTTAATCCAACCGTCATTGCGAAAGTTTGTTCTTTACGGGTCTCATCTTTATTATCCAGTTCGTCCAGATAATTATACTTCCAATTCTTATACCCTAAAGCTTCCTTTTCCTTTACGAAATCTTCATTGTATGTTTTGTAATAGTCTACACGATTCCCATTCTCATCCACGAATTGATCATAAGGCAACAAAATCAAACCACCGGATGCCTGTATCATGGAAAGCCCTAAAGCATTATTTTTAATATTAAATAAAGTGGCTCTTAACCCCGTGGTCAATGTAGCCCAATTCAATATTTTAAAATTCATGTTGGAAGTCAACGTGAAACGATCCCCCTCTTCTCCTTTCATGTTAGATCTCTCGTTTGCATAAGAAGCGGAAAGGAAATAGGACATCTGATCGGAAGCTCCACTAAAAGATAGATTGTATTGCTGTGAAAAAGAAGGTTGTAACAGATATTTTTTCACATCACGATAAGCCTCCCGACCAGCCAATTCATTCAGTACAGCATCCGCATCCGCTTGACTGATAATACCATCTCTAGCATCCAAAATCAATTTAGCGGCTTGTGAAATCGGGGCTCCTGCCGAATAGGCGGAATTCACGGGTCTCGTGATATAACCTTTCTCCACCATTTCCTTCTCGTAATCAATCATCTCGGCTGAATTCATGATCGGTAAGGTATTAAAACGAGGGGAACCAGAAGTCGCAATATTCATCCCGAAATTAACGGTTGTTCCTCCTTTACCCTTTTTACCTTTTTTCGTCTCAACAACAATAACTCCATTAGCCGCACGCACCCCCCAGATAGAGGCTGCTGCCGCATCTTTCAAAAAGGTAATTGATTCAACATCATTCGGATTAATATTCTTCAATTCCATATCTGTCGGGAAACCATCAACAACAAGTAAAGGTCTTGTCGTGTTCAAAAGAGAACTTTTCCCTCGGATATTCATTGAAATATTCGTCTGCTCATCAACATAACCATCCGTACGATCGGAACCATACAAAAAAGTCATATCCGAATTCTTAACATCCACGTAAACTCCCGGAACAACACCTTCCAAACGATTCATGATATTCGGACTAGGACGTTTTTCCAATTCTTTAGCTGTAACCACGCTAAATGAACCCGTGGCACGTTCTTTCGGTAGACGGGTGTAACCCGTTGAAACAACGACAACCTCATCCAATGCCTCCGTGGCTTCCTTCATTTTAATGTTTAGAGGAGAATCATTATTAATTGCCACGGTTTGCATCTCGAAACCAACCATCGAGAAAAGCAACGAATCACCCCGTGAACAAATCGCCGTGAACTTTCCTTCCACGTCAGATACGAATCCCAACGTGGTACCTTTAATAATGATATTCACTCCCGGAAGAGGCAGCCCTTGTTGATCCGTGATCTTACCCGTCACCGTAAGCCTATTCTCTTGCTGTTGACTAGTTGTTTTCACCGGACTAACTACCACCGTGTTATCCACGATCGAGAATGTAAGTCCTGAATTCTTTAAACAATACTCCAATACGGCTTTTACATCCGCATTTGTAAAATCAGGATTCAATCCTGTAATATTACCCACTTTTGCATCATTATACAAAAAGGTCAACTCCGTTTGCTTTTGAATTTCCTTAGCAATCTGGATAAATGAACTATTTTTCATCTTCACCGTGACGTTCTGGGCCACTGCCGTAAATGACGAAAATAGTAATAAAACAATCGTCATTCTCATCATTAATCGGTTCTTTATTAGCCATAAACCTCCCGGAAGAGACTTATTTCGGTTCTTCTTCATAATGTAATTAATTAATTTAGTTAGTTTTACACACTTGCCTCCCCTCGTGGCCATCGAGGGTTTCACTCTGTAGTTATATATACATCATTTCCATGTAATTCAAATCGCACATCTCCCGTCATCTGCAACATTTTCATCACCTGGGAGAAATCACCATATCGCTTCATATTTCCCGACAGAGAAATTCGTTTCGCCCCCTCATCCTTGAATATCACACGAATATCGTACCATCGTTCCAACGTTCTCATTATATCTTCCAACGGTTGTTGTTCAAATACGAAACGCCCGTCTTTCCAACTCGTAAAGTTTTTTACTTCAACCTCCTGCTTTGCCATTTCTCCCGATAACGCATTCACCTCTGCTTGCTCTCCCGGTTTCAATAGCATTGAACTACCGGGGCTGTAAATCCTCACGGATCCTTCTGCAAGAGTGGTTTGCGACCGTTTTTCTTCCGGGTAAGCCCGGATATTAAAGGAAGTTCCCAACACCGTTACCGATGAACTCATGAACTGCACGGTAAAAGGTTTCTTCGCATCCTTTGCCACTTCAAAATAAGCCTCTCCCTGTACGAAAACCCGTCGTTCCTTTGCCCCAAAAGCCACCGGATACTGGATAGAAGTTTCCGAATTCAACCACACCCTTGTTCCATCCGAAAGCGTCAGGCAAAACTCTCCACCACGAGGTATTTCCAATTTATTGTAAATCACCGATTCGCTTTCTACCCCACTGGCATATGTTACCCCTGATCCCGAAGCACTAATCTGTGTTCCATCCGTGATAATCGTGCTATCCGTAGCCTCCTTGCCTAAAGGAATCATTTGCCCGTTTGCCAATGTCAACACGGCTTTACTCGTCCCCGGAAGGATATTTGAAGCTAGAGAAGGACGCACCATTTGTTCTTCCTCTCGATTCAACCCTACATATAGAACAAGAGCAATCACAAATGGTAACGCAACGGCAGCCACCCTGGCCATATTTATCAAAAATCTCCTTTTACGACGTTGTTGGTATTTCCTTTGCAAGAAACGTCCGTAGGCCACCCGGGAATCATACATTTCCAACTTCTCCATTCCAATCGTGTAAAAATCCTCTGAAATCATTCGTTGAAAAGCATGTTCATTTTCATCTGAAACCTTTCTCCAACCAGATAATTGCCTTTCCTCTGATTCAGAAAGTTTTCCTTTCAAACTTTTCTGAATAATTCGTGCTATTTCAAATGCTTCTTTCATCGTAATTTCTTTTACGACCTAAAAACAATCAAGTATAAAAAAAGTGTCACTTGAATAACACTTTCTTGTAAATTTAACAATTCGACAGGAATAAAAGGATAGCCGTTATATCCCCTAACCGGCTCTTCAATAATTGTTTTCCGCGTTTTTTATGTGACTTTACCGAATCTATGGAGAGATTCAATTTCTCCGCGATCTCTGCATTATCGTAACCTTCCATCACCAGCTGAAACACTTGTCCCGTCTGTTGCGGCAACTCCTGTATTGCCTCCGACAACAGGGCGAGTAACTCCTGCTCCACAATCTGGTTAAAAAAGAATGTCGTTGTTTCCCGTTCCTTCAAGAAAGACATATACTCTTGCTCGATTCGGGCATGTTTCAAATAATTCAGACATTGATTCTTGGTAACCAGATACAAGTAGGATTTCAAGGCCACCACGACATCAAAAGTCGGTTTATCTGCGTATAGTTTAAAAAATATCTCTTGCACGATATCCTCCGCCACATCCGGATCATTCACGAAATTAGTAGCAAACGCACAGAGCGAGGCGTAATATTTTTCAAACAGAACTTTAAAGGCCCGATCATCCCCAACCCTTAATCCCTGTAACCATTTTACCTCATCCTGTTCCGACATATTATTATCATGTGTTACTCCATCATTTAGAACTATACAAATATAGCAAAAATCAAAATAAAACTACTCTTTCACAGAGTCATGACGATATACCCGCATGACTCCCTGTATACGTTTCAACCGGGAAATCAGTTGTGACAAGTGTTCAGTATCACTAACCAAAACGGTGATTTGCCCGTCAAATAATCCCTCGCTCGAATTAATGGACAATCCCCGTAACGTGATCTTCGGGTCCTTCGCTATTACCTCGGTAATCTTGGTCACCATTCCCGCATCTTCACGCCCCACGATACTCAACACCGTCTGGTAAGAAGTTGCCCCGGCATTCGTCCAAGCTGCCTGCACGATTCGATACGGGTAGCGACGCTGCAAATCAAGAGCATTCTTACACTGGGTCCGGTGAATCTTAATCCCCTCACCAATAGAAACGAATCCCAGAATATCATCCCCGAATACCGGGTTACAACAACGGGCAAACTTGTACACCACGTTATCGACATTCCGGTCGATCAACAACACATCCTCACTAATCGGGCGGGACGGGACAACCTGCACCTCTTCTCTCGGGGTGACCACCGTACGCTCCTCTTCTTTCGGGCGAGTAATAAACTCTTTGATCTCCGCCATATCCAACTTTTCCTCGGCAATCGCCTGGTAAAGATCGATAGCAAACTTATATTTATAATGTTGTTGCAAACGATGAATCACCTCATCCGTCAACTCTAACTTCCAATTCTTAAACCGACGAGCCAACATCTCCTTACCCAGCGTGGCCTGAGCCCGCGAATCTTCGGTAAGAAACTGACGGATCTTGTTACGAGCCTTCGAAGTCGTGGCAATATTCAACCAGTCGGCATTAGGCTGTTGATTATTCGAGGTCAGAATGGATACCTGATCCCCGTTCTTCAACACGTAGCGCAAGGTCTCGTTACGTTGGTTTACCTTTCCTCCTACACAACGGGACCCCACTGCCGTGTGGATAGCGTAAGCAAAGTCAAGTAACGTCGCTCCCGCCGGTAAAGTCTTCAAATCTCCCGCCGGAGTAAACACGTGTACCTCCTTATCTTGCAGGTTAATTTTAATATCGTCCAGCATATCCACTGCCCCAACTTCCGAACTCTCCAATATCTCTCGTAGCTCAGTCAACCACTCCTCGATCGCCTTATCCGCCGTTCCCCCCTTGTACTTCCAGTGAGCCGCGAATCCCTTTTCAGCAATCTCATCCATCCGTTCCGTGCGAATCTGCACTTCCACCCATCGGTTATTAGGTCCGAGAACGGTGGTCTGCAATGATTCGTAACCGTTGGATTTAGGCACCGAAATCCAATCCCGCAATCGCTGCGGGTTAGGCGTGTACTTGTCGGCAACGATCGAATAAGCTCTCCAGCAATCGGCCTTTTCCTCCAGCCCCCTGCTATCCAGTATAAAACGAACCGCGAATATGTCATAGATTTCCTCGAACTCCACCTGTTTCTTCCGCATCTTGTTCAAGATCGAAGCAATCGTCTTGGTACGCCACTTCACCTTGAATTTAATGCCCCGGTTATTGAATTCTTCCACGATAGGGGCAATAAACTCGTTGATATATTTTTCACGGGCCTCCCGTGTCCCCTCCAGCTTTAAAGAAATTTCCTTATACACCTCCGGTTCCCCGTAACGCAAAGCTAGGTCCTCCATCTCAGACTTGATATTATACAACCCTAAACGA
>DYVS01000111.1:0-23293 GCA_020743075.1 Butyricimonas virosa
CCTACCCCATCTACGACTGGCTTACCACGGACATCTGGACCGCCAACGGAAAATTTCAATGGGACTACAACCACCTGTATGATCTCTACTATCAGGCAGGAGTTCCTCTTGAAAGACAACGCGTAGCCAGCCCGTTTATCTCGCAGGCACTTTCCAGCTTGAAACTCTACCGGGCCATAGACCCAGACACATGGGGCAAAATGATTAACCGGGTCAACGGGGTCAACTTTACCGGGTTATACGGGGGAACCTCCGCCATGGGCTGGCAGTCCATCACCCTACCGGAGAACATGACCTGGTCATCCTATTTTAAATTTCTCCTTTGTACCCTACCGGAAGAGGCAAGGGAAAACTACTTGCACAAACTCTCCGTGAGCATGGAGTTCTGGCGAAACAAAGGCGGCTGCCTGGCAGAAGAGACTATCGCCAAACTCCGACGAATGGGAATCCCGATCACGGTTAGCGAAACGACAAATTACAAGACAGATAAAAAGCCCGTGCGCATGGATTATCAGGATGATGTACGTATTCCGGAGTTTAAAGAACTCCCCACGTTCAAACGTATCTGTATTTGTATCCTGAAAAACGATCATGCCTGTAAATACATGGGGTTCGCCCCCTCGAAAGCCGAACGGGAACGCCGGGCCAAGGTGATGCAAAAATATAAATCTATCATGGAATCTTATGGAAGAATATAAAAGTCCCGTATACAACGTTATTTCCGTCCCGATCGACAAGGTTGTCGCCAACACCTATAACCCGAACGTGGTGGCACCCCCGGAAATGAAACTATTGGAACTATCCATCTGGGAAGACGGCTACACGATGCCCTGCGTTTGTTACTACATCCCGGAAAAGGATATTTATGAACTCGTGGACGGTTTTCACCGCTACAAAGTCATGAAAACATCCCAACGGATATTTGAACGAGAAAAGGGATTGCTCCCCGTAGTCGTCATCAACAAAGATATTTCCAACCGCATGGCCTCTACCATCCGGCACAACCGGGCAAGAGGCACGCATAGCATCGAATTAATGACCGAAATCGTAGCTGAACTAACCAAGGCCGGAATGTCCGACACTTGGATCATGCGTAATATAGGAATGGATAAAGACGAGTTGCTACGCCTGAAACAGATCTCCGGATTGGCAGAATTATTTGCCGACAAGGAATTTAGCTTGACAAGAGATGATTGAGTCGATGAATTAATTTCAGATTTATGATTTACGATTTTAGATTCATGAACATTCTCTTTACTCTTATTTAGGTAAAGTTATGAAAAACTTATTTTTTAAGTTCATGATTCATAACGTTTATAAGTCCTATCCGGAGTATCTAACCCATTTATTCGCTCGTAGTTATTCCTTTGTCTATCGATAGACTAAGACAAAAACATAACATCTTCACCGCAGGAACATAGCAAGAACAATCTCCAGTGTACTTGCCGTGTTCCTATTATGTAATTGTTTGGTATTTGTCCTAGTCCATCCTTAGCTATATCCTAGAGCAATGACAAAGTAGCAATGATCAGATCGTTTCAAAGTATTTCACCAACTTATCGTGAGGCACGGAAACACAGATACGGGAATAATTCTTCGCATACTACTGCCGGGTTTTCGTGAAGAAAGAAAGTGATACGGCACCGATATAGTGTTCCAACAACTCCTCCTCACTACGATTCACGATCACGAAAATGCCTCGTGGTGTAGTTCCATGATAAAATTCTTCTGCCAGCAAGCCTCTCGCCCGCAAATACTCGATATTCAAAGCTATATCCCGGGTTGTACGCTCTTTAAATGCCGTCACGGCCTTTTTCCCTTCCGGTGTTGTCAACAAGCGAAACACGAGTTCTTGCGCAAAACCGTTAATCCCGTTCGTGTTATACATCACTCTCACCTCCAACTCATCATGCAACTCCTTGTTGCACGTGTGGACAAACCCAAGCCGCTGACCGCTTAACCCGACCGACTTGCTAAAGCTCTCCGTGATAATCACGTTATCCAAATTCATCAAGTGCGTATAGTAATTATCTGAAGCATCCATAAACAACCGACGATAGGGACAATCATAAAAAATCACCACCCCGGCATCATTCAACGCCCGAATAATATTCAATTGTTCCTCGTCATCATGTTTGTCTCCCAGCGGGTTACTCGGATCACTGATCAACACGGCATTTCCCTGCAAACGATCGATCATAGGGAGTAAATCCGATTGACTGTCATATCCTTCGCTTTCCACGGAACGAATCTTAAGCATTTTGAAATAACATCCCCAATAATATGAGGGCAGGAATAACTTTCCGATATTCACGGTCTGCGCCACGAGATCAAGGGCATGCATTCCCCCTGCCGTAATCAATATATTATCCGGCGAAGACTTTCCGGCAAAAAACTCCTCGTTAATTGCTGCCCGTAAGTCCGGACGCCCGGCTCCATGCGGGTACACCTGTATCTCCGGAGAATTAAAGTTTATCGATTTCACGACTTCTGTCAAGTCGATATTTACCACTTGATTCACACCCCGGTTCAAGGGTAAATACTCTTTCCCACTCTTCTGGGAAAGTTCTTTCAGCGTCTCCCCGATTTGCACGATACGGGAAAGAGCGGCCCCACTCTTATTTATTTTCATCGCAATCCAGCGTTTTTAATTATCGTTCTGTTTCAATCGTTCGTTAATTAAATCCCTGTACTCGTAATAGAGATCTTCCAGCAAAGGCATCTTCTCGGCAAAGAAAGCGTATATCCGCTCGTGATCCTCCACCCGGTAAAGGTTCACACCCCGCAACTCGAAATAAATCGCACTGATCTCCTGCCCCTCGATCCCGGTATACTCCTCTTCCCACTTCAACTCGTCACCGCACTCGGCCCGAAATAACGTCTGGTAAGATAACATACATTCGTACACCTCGAACCGACGTAACTCATTTTTATGGTCTATTTGGAATAACACGAGAGCCTTCTCCCGGTCCGCGTAAAATTTCAACTGCGTGGATCGTATCTTCACCCCCGTGAGCACCCATTTCCGGTAAATATGTTTCCGCTTGCAATAGCGCTTGAAACCTTCCCAGAATTTCACCCGAATCTCTTTTGCCTCTTCTTTCGTGAACACCTCTGATAATTTAAAATTAGTATGCAGGGACAACCCCGCAAATATAGCAAAAATTGCAAAGTATTTCATATATTTGCGGGAGTGATAGAGTTTACGAACCCATTAATTTATGCTGACATTAAAATACTATCAAGATAAAATCGAGGCAGGATGTGACGAGGCCGGCAGGGGATGTCTGGCAGGACCGGTTTTTGCGGCAGCAGTAATCCTCCCTGAAGACTTTTCCAACGAAATGCTTAACGACTCGAAACAACTCTCTGAAAAGAAACGGGATGAATTGCGCACGATCATTGAACAGGAAGCCCTCGCATGGGCCGTGGCCAGCGTGGACAATAACGAAATCGACAAAATCAATATCCTCAACGCCTCCATCGAAGGGATGCACCGGGCGCTGGCACAACTAAGCGTCACCCCGGAACACATTCTGATTGATGGCAACCGATTCAAGCCCTACCGAAACATCGAACACCATTGTATCGTAAAAGGGGACGGGAAATACATGGCTATCGCAGCAGCCTCCATTTTGGCTAAAACACACCGGGACGAATACATGAAAAAATTGCATGAAGAGTACCCCGTTTACGACTGGATCAGCAACAAAGGCTACCCGACCAAAAAGCACCGGGAAGGCATTTTGCTCCATGGAATTACCCCTTATCATCGACAAAGTTTCACGTTGCTCGACCCGCAACTAAAACTAGATTTCGATCACTAAAAATAACAAATGGTACGATAGTTGCTACTCCTCAATAGAGGTTAACTTTTAGTTTTTAACTTATAACTTTTAACTTAATTCTATGCCCGTAATCAATTCCATCATATCCATGTTCTCGACCAAAAGGTTGGCACAAATCGATTTCTTCAAAGAAAACCCGATTCAGGTGCAACGAGACACGTTGGTTGAATTACTTCGCAGAGCCGCTGACACGGAGTACGGACTGAAATATGATTTCGACTCTATTTTGACGGCAGAACAATACCGGGAGCGCCTACCCATCATTCACTACGAAGAGCTGGCTCCCTATTCCGAGCGATTAATGAACGGCGAGCAAAACCTGTTATGGCCGGAACCCATCACGTGGTTTGCCAAATCGTCAGGCACAACAGCGGCAAAAAGCAAGTTTATCCCGGTCAGCAAAGAATCTTTGGAAAGTTGTCATTTTCGAGGCGGCAAGGATGTTATCTCCATTTTCAATAAACTATACCCGGATGCACAAGTATTCAACGGGAAGACCTTGGCTCTAGGAGGAAGTAGCGAAATATCCAAGACAAACAACAACTGTCGTTACGGAGACTTGTCCGCCATATTAATCTCCAACACCCCGTTCTGGGCCAACATGATGAAGACTCCCGACCAATCAATCATGCTCATGAGCGAATGGGAAGAAAAGATTGAAAAGATATGCGACATCACGATCAAAGAAGATGTACGCAGTCTTGCGGGGGTACCCTCTTGGTTCCTCACGCTCATCAACCGGATTCTGGAACGCACGGGAAAAAGCAACCTTCACGAAGTATGGCCCAACCTAGAACTATTTATTCACGGCGGCATAAACTTCACCCCCTACCGGGAACAATACAAACGCCTGTTGCCCAACTCGAAAATGAAATACATGGAAACCTACAACGCATCGGAAGGTTTCTTCGGATTACAGGATGATCCCAGCGACTCGTCCATGCTGTTAATGCTGGACTATGGCGTTTACTATGAATTTGTTCCGATCAGCGAACTGACTAAACCACATCCCCGGGTTCTTCTATTGGAAGAGGTGGAAACCGGGGTGAACTACGCCCTTGTCATCTCCACGAATGGTGGATTATGGCGCTACATGATCGGAGACACGATTATGTTCACCTCTACCCGTCCTTACAAATTCAAAATCACGGGACGCACAAAGTTATTTATCAACGCTTTTGGAGAAGAATTAATTATCGACAACGCCATCGAGGCCCTAAAACAGACCTGCGAAAATACCGGAGCCACAGTGATGGCATTCACGGCCGCCCCGGTATTTATGGAAGACGGTAAAAAAGGAGCTCACGAATGGATTATCGAATACGGAACTCCCCCCGCAGATTTGGAAAACTTTGCCAATATCCTTGATACGGAACTGAAAAAAGTAAATTCCGACTACGAGGCCAAACGCTACAAAGATATGTCTCTTCAACGTCTGATTCTCCATGCTGCCCGTCCGAACCTTTTCAATGACTGGATGAAAGAAAAAGGAAAACTCGGCGGACAGAATAAAGTGCCACAGTTATGGAACGACCGCACGCACATCGACGAATTACTAAAAATGAATCAAGGATAAGATTCAGATAATGAATCCCTCGCCGACAAAGCAAGAAAAAGTTTATAATTATTATAAACTTTTTCCTGTTTTAGCCCGTATCTTTGTAAAAAAATTCACACACATATGAGAAAAACGACTATTTTAATGATGATCGCCGTGACGCTTGGCTTCTCCGGCTGTAAAAGTAACAGCGGAGACAAAGCGCAACTGACTGCTAACGAATGGCAACTGAAAGAGATGACAACCACAAATGGGAAAACCACTCTTCCGCAACGAGTACCCACCCTCATGCTGACCGACACCAACACGATGTACGGATTCTCCGGGTGTAACCGATTTTTCGGAAGATTCTCCACGGAAGGTAACACTATCAAGTTAGAACCGGGTGGAAGTACCATGATGGCTTGTCCGGATCTCCAATTCGAGCATGAATACATCCAGACTTTGGCTGCCATGACCTCGTACAGCATTGAAAACAAAGAATTGAAATTAACGGATAAAGACCGGAAACAAACTCTTGTTTTCGTGCCTAAAACAGAAGAAAAAGTAATTGGTATCGCAAACGACGCCCACGGATGTAACAGTGCGGCAGGCTACACATGGTCTGAAGCTAGAAAAGACTGTATTCGCCTGTTCGAATCCGGTGTTCGCATGAATCCGGTTAACGATCCGCAAGCCACGCTTTCCACCTTCATCGTGTTCTCCTCCGATTCCACGTTGGCTGAAGTATTTATTCCCAACATGGAAAACCACCCGCTCCTGAACAGACGCGAACTACCGAAAGGTGGTTACGCATGGAACGTGGAAGACGACGACACCTATAACGTAAGACAGGTCAACGGACAATGGATCATTGAACAACGCGGTGAAACATTGTACACCGAAACTCCTGAAAGCGTGATTAACGTGGTATTCCAAGGTGGTGACGGTAAAACTAAAATGCTATACCAGGTAGAAGTAACCTTCTATCCCGCAGAAGAACTGGCAGTCGTAAAATTTGACGACCAAACATACGAATTACCACAGCAACGCATGGCTTCCGGTTTCATGTACAAAAACGATCAAGTAAGCTTGATGGGCAAAGGGAAAGAGGCAGAACTAACCCTCCCCGACGGAAAAGTATTGAAACTACATGAAAAGAAGTAGTTATAAAAAAGGGACTCACGAGAGTCCCTTTTTTATAACTTAATAATCAGCACTGTCACATAAGCCGAAACCCCCTCTTCTCTCCCCTCAAAGCCCAGTTTTTCCGTCGTGGTTGCCTTGATGGTTATCTCATCTACATCAATTCCCATAATTTCAGACAAGCACTCCCGCATCTCCAAGGTCCGCATTTTAATTTTCGGCCTTTGCAGGCATATCACACAATCTATATTACCGATAGCAAACCCCTTGTTCTCAATCATATCGATCACCTTCTTCAACAAAATTTTACTATCAATGCCTTTGTAAGCGGGGTCCGTATCCGGGAAATATACCCCAATGTCATCCAGCCCGGCTGCCCCCAAAAGTGCATCACATATCGCATGAATCAACACATCCCCATCCGAATGGGCCACGCACCCTTTTTCATGTTCCAGTTTAATTCCTCCTAACCAAAAGTCCAGTCCCGGCTCCAGCCGATGAACATCGATCCCTATACCTGTTTTTATTTTCATTGTAATAATATTATTATCCTGCAATATTAATGAAAAAACCGTTCATGGTTCATTTATTTTTATAAATTTGTCACTCTGATCGGATATTATGAAAAGATGAAAGAGCTTGAATCAATATATAATTCTTTTCTGGCAGGCTGCCGGATTACAACAGACTCCAGAGAGGTGAAAGATGGAGATATATTCATCGCCTTAAAGGGTGAAAATCACAACGGTAACACCTTTGCAGAGAAAGCCGTGGCCCAAGGAGCGAAGCACGTCGTCATTGATGAGGCCGCCTACAACACGGCTCCTCAATGCGTACTCGTTCCCGACACCTTGCAATTCCTACAACAACTAGCCAACTACCACCGCCGGAAATTGAACATTCCCATCTTGGGAATCACCGGGACAAACGGCAAAACCACCACGAAAGAATTATGTCACGCCGTTCTTTCCAAAAAATATAATACCGTTGCCACGAAAGGCAATTTAAACAACCATATCGGTGTACCCCTCACCCTGTTAAGCATGGACTCCTCCACGGAATTCGGTATCGTGGAAATGGGGGCCAACCACCCGGGGGAAATAAAAGAACTATGCAAAATTGTTGAACCAGACTACGGTATCATCACGAACATCGGGTATGCCCACTTGGAAGGATTCGGAAGCTACGAAAATATCATCCAAACCAAAAAAGCCCTTTACGAGTCCGTGAAGGAGAAAGCGGGAATTTTATTCGTGAACGGGGAAGATAAATTGTTGTGCCAATTATCTGAAGACCAGAAAAGGTACACCTATGGCATCAATGGGCATTTCACGAACGGGGAAATCGTTCAGACTACCCCTTACCTCGTGTATGCCTTGAAAACCCAACACGGACAACTATACATCCGGACGAAACTCATCGGGGGATATAACTTTGACAACGCCATGGCAGCCACCACGGTAGGGACATATTTCAATATCGATCCTTTACAAATACAGGCCGCCATCGAAGCTTACACCCCCTCTAACCTTCGCTCACAACTACTGAAAACGGAACGCAACACGATCATCCTGGATGCCTACAACGCTAACCCGAGCAGTATGCAAGTCGCCATTTCCAATTTCGGGGAAATGAAAGTAGACAACAAATTACTGATTATCGGGGAAATGCGTGAACTGGGAGCCATTTCCGAAGAGTCCCACAAAAACATCGTAGAACTCATGAAGAAAAACAATTTTCCCCGGGTATTCCTCGTGGGGGCGAGTTTTGAATCCATCGCAAATAACTATACCTTTACGCATTACTTCCCCGACACGGACACGCTGATCGAGTATCTCAAAGCGAACGAGATTCTCCACGCTTTTATCCTGATAAAAGGTTCACGGGGAAATAAACTGGAAAGGATTACAGAATACTTATAAAACAACAGACCATGAACGACAGAGTTGTCATCATACCGACCTATAACGAAAAAGAGAATATCGAAAACATTCTCCGTTATGTTTTTAAACTGGAACCGAAGTTTGATGTGCTCGTTATAGAGGACAACTCTCCCGACGGCACGGCCCAGATTGTAAAACGTCTGCAATCCGAGTTTCCACAACTTCACATGATCGAACGTAAAGGAAAGCTAGGACTCGGCACGGCTTATATCACCGGATTCAAATGGTCACTGGAACACGGGTACAACTACATTTTCGAGATGGATGCGGATTTCTCCCATAATCCCGATGATCTGGTTAAATTGTATCACGCCTGCGAAAGCGGGGAAGGCGATATGGCGATCGGTTCCCGTTACGTCACAGGCGTTAACGTCGTGAACTGGCCCATGGGACGAGTTCTCATGTCCTATTTTGCCTCCAAATATGTAAGATTCATCACGGGCATGAAAGTACATGATGCCACAGCCGGATTCGTTTGTTACACCCGGAAAGTCTTAGAATCCATCGACCTCGACAACATTCGTTTCAAAGGCTACGCTTTCCAGATCGAAATGAAATTCACAGCGTGGACCCTAGGATTCAAGCTGAAAGAAGTACCCATTATTTTCACCGACCGTACCCTCGGCACATCCAAAATGAGCGGCGGCATCTTCAACGAGGCTTTTTGGGGTGTCATCACGATGAAACTCAGGAGCTTGGGAAAACGTAAGGCAATTAAAAATTAATCCATTTACGATTTATGAATTACGATTTATGATTAAAAGAACGGTAGTTGGGGAGAGGAAATCATAAATCAAGAAATTAATTAGAATCTAAAATTAACATGGGGGGTAGTTAAAGCGTCAGCTTCGTGCAGTGGGAATCTAAAATTTAAAATCTAAAATTAATATGCGTATATTACTTCAAAGCGGAACCATCATAAATGAAGGGAGAATCTTCAAAGGTGATCTCTTGATTCACAATGATCGTATCGAAAAAATCATAGAAGGCAAATTGGATTCAGTCCCCGGAGACCTCAAAATTATCGATGCCACGGGGAAATACATCATACCGGGAGTAATTGACGATCAAGTACACTTCCGCGAACCCGGCCTCACACACAAAGGAGACATCCGGGAAGGTAGCCGGGCGGCAGCAGCCGGGGGCGTGACCTCTTTCATGGATATGCCTAACGTGAAACCTCCCACCATAACCAACGAGTTACTCCGGGAAAAACAACAGATTGCCAAGGAGAATTCGGCTGTCAACTACTCGTTCTACCTCGGTGCCACCGTTGACAATATCGACGAGATTAAAAAGATTGATCCGCACACTACTTGCGGCATTAAAGTCTTCATGGGTTCCTCCACGGGTAATATGCTGGTGGATAGTCGGGAAGCCTTGGAAAAGATATTTGCAGAATCCCCTATTCTCATCGCTACGCATTGCGAGGATTCGCCCACGATAAACCGTAATTTGGAACTCTATAGGCAACAGTACGGGGAAGACATTCCTCCTTTCTGCCATCCTTTGATCCGCAGCCGGGAGTGTTGCTACACCAGCTCCTCGCTGGCAGCCGAGCTGGCACGTAAACACAACAGCCGCCTGCACATACTTCATTTAAGCACGAAAGAAGAATTGGAATTACTGGATCAAGGTCCTCGTACCCAAAAACACATCACCGGGGAAGTATGCGTTCACCATCTTTGGTTCAATGATCAGGCCTACTACACCAAAGGAAACCTCGTCAAGTGGAATCCTGCCATTAAAACCGAAGAGGACCGTCAAGCTCTGTTACAAGCTTTGAATGACAATTGCTTGGACATCATCGCCACGGATCACGCACCCCATCTTCCGGAAGAAAAAGCCGGAGTGTACACCAAATCAGCCAGCGGTGGCCCAATGGTACAACACTCGCTGATCGTCATGCTGGAACTCATGGAGAAAGGTCAAATCACGCTTGAAAACATCGTGGATAAAATGTGTCATGCCCCTGCCGACATTTTCCATGTCGAAGAAAGAGGCTACCTGCGGGAAGGTTATAAGGCCGACATCGCCATCTTCGAAAAACACCCATGGACTGTGAAGAAAGAAAACTTACTTTACAAATGCGGTTGGTCACCTCTCGAAGAAATGTCTTTTACCTACCGGGTAAGCATGACGTTAGTGAACGGGCAAATCGTGTACGATCACGGCAAGATCAATGGTGACATTCGCGGGGAAATGCTGACATTCTATTAATCTACAAAACAAGAAGTACACAGGCCACTATGAACAACAGGAACAACACGTTTCCCAACCAACGGGTCCGGTGTGAAATAAAGTATTGAGTAAACATATAAGATAACGGGATCGCTGTAATCAAGGTGATCCCGTGACAATTAAACGGGATAAAAAACAACGAACTCCCCACGAAAAGCAACATTGACAACATCGACAACATACCCCGCCTCTGCGCCACGATCGCCATCGGGTAGTTCACCACGACATTATACAAAGACACGACGATCAGCACGCCGATCACAACAAAAGCTACCACCTTCTCAGGCATTATTTTCCAGAACACTTGCCCGCTTGTCAATGCCTGCACGAATACATCCGGTAATGTTGCCAACCGATCCGTCAGGAAGTAATAACATCCCGTGAAAAATAATGCAGAAAAGATCCCGATAAACAGCGCCACCAAATCCTTCAACGCCGCCCTTCCCGAAAAAGGCAAGACGATGATTGCCCAAACGATCAGCATGACCAATTTCGGGCAAAGCAAAACCGCCAGCATGGAAAAAAGCCCGAAACCAAATACCGGAGCGTTAGATTGCGTGTTCACGATGGCCGACTGCAAACGAGCCACGGCCAACACGACGCACAAGGCCGCCACTATATAATTATTCATCCCGTAACGACAGATCACACCGATGCATAGTAAAGCATAAACCACCGCTGGAAGAACCGTGATATGGGACAAAAATTTATATCTGTCCGCAACAAAAAATACTAAAAATGACAAGCACAACAAAGCCAACACACCAATTTCCTTCCACCACAAACCACCTTGTTCCTGAAAAGCCGGAATCGAAATAACGCCCAAATCCGAACAAACGGAAAAATCATCCGGCCCGAAAGTAAAACGTAGAAAGGCGATTGCTGCCAAAATAAATGGCAGCAAATACAACATATAAACCCTCTTGGTTTTTAAAATGGCGTTAAATCCCATCATCCAACCCTTTTATAAATCAAAACCTATATCCCTTCTGAAATTCATCCCGTCGAAATGAATCTTAGCCACATTTTCGTAAGACTGAGCCAACGCCTCCCGCATCGTCTTCCCGAACGAGCTAACGGCAATCACGCGTCCCCCGTTCGTCACGACTTTTCCCTCTGCCAGCTTCGTCCCTGCGTGAAAAACAATACTTCCTTTCACCTCCGACACTCCCGTGATTTCCTTTCCTTTCTCGTAATCCCCGGGATACCCCTGCGAAACAAGCATCACGGTCGTACAGAAACGATCGTCCAGCTCGAATGCAGCCTGCTCCAATTTACCTTTGGCCATCGCCTCGAAAAGAGCTAAAATATCCGTTTTCAATCTAGGCATCACCACCTCCGTCTCCGGATCTCCCATACGCACGTTATACTCGATCACGTAAGGATCACCACCGACATTCATCAGTCCGAAAAAGACAAATCCTTTATAGTCGATACCATCCTTCTGCAATCCCACAATCGTGGGGCGCACCACCCGCTCTTCCACCTTCCGGTTGAACTCATCATCAGCAAACGGCACCGGAGAAACGGCACCCATTCCTCCTGTGTTCAAGCCCATATCTCCCTCTCCGATACGCTTGTAATCCTTGGCTGATCCCAATATTTTATAACTCTTCCCGTCCGTCAGCGCAAACACGGAAAGCTCTATTCCTTTCAAATACTCCTCGATCACCACCTGATTTCCGGCCTTCCCGAACTTTCCACCCAGCATCAGCTCCAACTCCCTCTTCGCCTCCTCCAGATTCTCCAATATCAACACTCCTTTTCCGGCAGCCAAACCGTCCGCTTTCAGCACGTAAGGCGGTTTCAACGTTTCCAAAAAGGCAAACCCTTTCTCCAGATTGTCCTTCGTCACCGTCAAGTAACCGGCCGTCGGGATATGGTGACGGAACATAAATTCCTTCGCAAAATCCTTACTGCCTTCCAGAATAGCACCCGCTTTCCCCGGCCCCACAATCATCAATCGGGCAAAACGAGCATCTGCCTCGAAGTAATCCCGAATACCCTCTACCAGTGGGTCCTCCGGTCCGACAACCAGCATATCGATCGCATTATTTTCTACGAAAGTCGCCAACGCCTCGAAATCCGTTACCTTAATATTTACATTTTCAGCTATCTCTGCCGTTCCGGCATTCCCCGGGGCAACATATAACTTTGTCAATCTTTCACTCTGATTTATTTTCCACGCCAACGCATGTTCGCGTCCACCGCTACCCAATAATAATACTTTCATCCTTTTTTAGTTACAAGTTTACAAGTTACAGGTTACAAGTTGAATTCTGACACATCCATCAGCAGGTACGTTACCATTCCCAAGAAGTCGTAACTTGCAACCTGTCAACTTGTAACTCGGCCTTGCCGAATGCACAAAGATAAGGCTTTAGCATAAATCATAAATCATAAATCACAAATAAATTTGGAGTAATTGACAGATTTCTATAACTTTGTTAAAAATCAAAGCCATGAACAGATACACCACCAATGGCGAAGAGGGAGAGATTCTCCCGAATTTACTCGGAATCACGGATGAAGAGACTCTTCACAACGCAGAATTCGAAGGATTCTTGATGGCGGAAATCTTGTTCACGGAAAAGCTAACCCAAAAAACAAAATTTTCAGTCAAATACATCTGCGACATCCATCGTACGGCTTTAAAAGAACTCTACTCTTTTGCCGGAAGATTCCGCTCCGTAAATATCTCCAAAGGTGGTTTCGTCTTCCCCGCCGGAAGATTCATTCCGGATAGTATGCGCATTTTCGAAGAAGAAACTCTTTCCCAGCTCCCCGACCATTACACCAGCCGGCAGGCTCTCATAAAAGACATCGCCAAGGTACACGGCGAATTACTTTTCATCCACCCCTTCCGGGAAGGCAATGGCAGAACCTTCCGCATCCTTGCCAACCTCATGGCTCGAAAACAGGGTTATCCCGGTTTAAACTTTAAAAGGATTGATTTTAATGAATATATAATCGCTGTTCAGCAAGTAGCACGAAAAGACTACTCCAGAATGGAGCGGATTATCGCTTACACATTTTAAGCTTCAAATCCACCCGCTCCAAAATAGTATAAGCAGTTTCTTGGGAAATTTTTATCCCCTCCAGTTGAAATGAGGTTATCATTCCTTGCAAAATCTCTTCCCTAACCGTGGCGTTTTTCACAAGCTGCGGCATCTTTTCTTTTATTTTTTCCATATTACAAATATACGACTTTTCTCCTTATTATCAAAGCAATTCGCCCACAAATTCCCCTCTGTTAACCAGCAACTGCCGCAAGCGATCACCTCCACGTTTCCTCCACCGTGTAATTCAAAAAGCGATTAAAAGGCTGCATCAATAAAAGTCGTTCCACACACCGCTCGACCACGTCCTCCCTCTCGAAAAACGAATCGGGAACATAATTCGATACCGTGTAAGATTTGTATTTCAACAAATCCCCTTCCGGAAAATCAGCCGGGAAAGGAGCAGGCACCTTTTTCAACTTCTCCCCCTCCAACACATAATACTTCTGGAATTTCGCATCCCTGAGAATCCCCGTGAACTCGTCAATATTGTCATACACGTCTTTCCGCAAAGCCTTTAGCAACGAAGGTTCCGGACACCAAATCCCGCCCCCGATCATGCAATTTCCCGGTTCGATATGCACATAATACCCCGCCCGAGGACTCTGCTTACCGCCCTTCACCATGTACGCCCCGATATGCGTCTTATAAGGCTCTTTATTGGACGAAAACCGAACATCCCGGTAAATTCTGAAAATACAATCTTTCGCTGTCAACCCGTCCACGTCCGGCTCTGTCACCGCTAATGCCGGAATCACCTGGTTGATGAAATCCTCATGCCTCGCTTTCACAGCCAGATACCACTCTTTATGCGCATTAAACCACTCCCGGTTATTATTCTCCTTCAACTCTTTCAAAAAGCGAAACACTTCCGCCATTGAAAAATCACAAGTTACAGGTTCTTTCATTTTCAATTCTCCATTTTCAATTTTCAACTCCTCGGCACCCATTTCACCTCTTCCAAACCGCAATCCTTTGCCAGCTTACGCCCTAGCACGAACAGGTAATCGGACAAACGATTCACATACCGCACGATAACATCCTCCACCTCGATTTCTTCACTCATATCAATAATCCGGCGTTCCACCCGACGGCAAACCGTACGGGCAATATGACAAGCCGATACCTCCGGCCGTCCACCCGGCAACACGAAATATTGCAGTGGCGGCAATTCCTCGTCTATCTTATCTATCGCCCTCTCCAAAAAAGCCACGTCCTCATCCGTGCAAGGCAATTTCTTCTGCATATTACTCACAGTCGTGTCCGTCGCCAAGTTTGCCCCGACCACGAACAGCACGTTCTGAATCTCGATCAACTGTTTCACACTCTCCCCATCAATCGGGTATGACCGAATCATCCCCAAATGACTGTTCAACTCGTCAACCCCCCCGTAAGCCTCTAATCTCACGTTATTCTTTGCAACCCGGGTTCCCCCGATCAAAGCAGTCGTCCCCTTATCTCCTGTTTTCGTATATACCTTCATGCCCATTTTAAATTTTAGATTTTAAATTTCCTCCCATGAAATCACCCCTTCCCATTCTAAATTTTAAATTCTAAATTATCATATTATACCTTCCCTTCTGCAACCTCGTGTCAAAGAATACGATCCCGTACCACATCATGTCGATCGAAACCGTTCCCTCCTGCCTCAACTGTCGCCATACCAAAGAATTAAAACGCCCTTTGTAAATATCTTTAATCACGATACACAACGGACCTCGTTTGCGCACTCGCAAAACCTCCTCCCAAGCTTCATCCCAATCCTCCTCGAACGACCTTCCCAAGAAAACCATATCGATCTTGCGACCTTTCAAATCTCCCGGCTTCACCTGTTCCGCATACTCGGCCTCCGGGCATACCTCTCCTCCGTTCAGTAACACCATCTGTTTCGAAACAGCCGCCAGATACATGGAAGCCCACGGTGACCGCTCCCCTACACACAACACGTTACGGTAAGAAAAGTATTCCGCCAACCGAAAAAGCAAACGATACAATTTCCGCTCTTTCTCCCGAATGTCCCCCATCGCCTCGATCCGCTCAAAATCATAATAAACCGCTTTTTCCTTTATAACATTCGTGATCAAATCAAAAACGAACGGCGAATGCACCCCGTACCCTCTTTTATGTCGAAAACGAATGGCATGTTTAAATCGTTGTTTTAAATAATCATACATCTCCCGATAAACTGTCTGTCCAAATTATTTATTCCACGAAATTAAAATTTATTCCCGATATGCTCAACTAAAGTCATCTATTTTTTTTACTTTCGTTCAAGAAATGAACCATCGAAAATTTGCATTTTGGAACTGGCAGGACTGAACATAAAATTCGTACCGGGTGTTGGAGAGAAAAGAGCCTCGTTGCTGGAGCAGGAAATGGGCATCCAAAGCTACGAGGACATGCTCTATTACATCCCCTACAAATACATCGACCGAACCCGTGTCTACACGATTCGGGAACTCACCTCAGACCTTCCCTACATTCAGATAAAAGCTAAAATCACGAACCTCACGTCCGTCGGTGCGGGTAAACAGATGCGCATGGTCGCCACGGCTTACGACGGGACCGGGGAGCTAGAACTCGTTTGGTTCACAGGTCACAAATACCTTTCCAGCCAGATCACCCCCGGCAAGGAATACCTGATTTTCGGCAAACCGACCATCTTCAACCACAAGATGAACATCGTCCATCCCGAAATGGACCTGTACGAAACGAGTGCCAAGCAACTCGTGGGCTTCCAAGCCATCTACCCCACCACGGAGAAGATGAAAAAAAGCTACCTGACCTCCCGGTTGATCAACAAAATACAAGCAAATATTTTCAAAGCCATCAATGGCAGGATTCAAGAAACCCTCCCGGCATGGTTCATCAAGAAATACAATTTGATCTACCTGCACGAAGCCTTGTACAACATCCATTTCCCGGAAAACCCGGATATGCTCCGCAAGGCCCAATACCGGCTTAAATTTGAAGAGCTGTTCTACATCCAGCTCAACATATTGAAACTGAAATTCAACCGCAAAGCGGCCTTCCAAGGTCATCTTTTTACCACTGTCGGGAATTATTTCAACGATTTCTATCACAATCACCTGCCCTTTCCCCTAACTGATGCCCAGAAACGGGTGATTAAAGAGATTCGTTCCGATTGCGGTTCCGGCAAGCAAATGAACCGCTTGCTGCAAGGAGACGTGGGTAGCGGCAAAACCCTTGTCGCCGTGATGTGTATGCTGCTCGCCCTCGACAACGGCTATCAAGCCGCCATCATGGCCCCGACGGAGATACTCGCCACCAAGCATTACGAAACCATATCCGGGCTCCTGAAGGACACCCCCATCAGCGTCGGCCTACTGACGGGTTCCACCAAGAAAAAAGAGCGGGAGATCATTCATGAAGCCCTGTCCGACGGTCGCCTGCAAATCTTGATCGGCACGCATGCCCTGTTGGAAGACGTGGTGAATTTTAAAAACGTGGGACTTGTTGTTATCGACGAGCAACATCGTTTCGGTGTCGCCCAGCGAGCCAAATTATGGCAAAAGAACACGATTCCCCCACATATGCTAGTCATGACAGCAACCCCCATTCCCCGAACCCTCGCCATGACCCTCTACGGAGATCTGGATGTATCGGTGATCGACCAGCTTCCTCCTGGCCGAAAACCCATCACCACGTACCATGCCTTCGAAGCAAGACGCCTACAAGTCTACAAATTCATCCAGAAAGAACTGGAACTCGGCAGGCAAGCCTACATCGTGTACCCCATGATCTCCGAGTCGGAAAAAATGGACTACCGGAATTTGGAAGAAGGCTATGAACACGTGATGAGCTACTTCGCCCCCTTGGGCTACACGGCAGGCATCGTACACGGAAAACTCAAACCGGCCGAGAAAGAAGAACACATGGGACGTTTCGTATCGGGAGAAACCCGTATTCTAGTGGCGACCACCGTGATCGAAGTCGGGGTGAATGTTCCTAACGCCTCCATCATGGTCATTGAAAGTGCCGAACGTTTCGGACTATCCCAATTACACCAGTTACGCGGACGGGTCGGACGGGGAGCCGAACAATCGTACTGTATTTTGATGACCTCCTACAAACTATCCAACGAGTCCCGTAAAAGGATCGAAACCATGACCTCCACGAATGATGGTTTTGAAATTGCCGAAGTCGATTTAAAACTACGTGGTCCCGGAGACATCGAGGGAACACAACAGAGCGGTCTGACGTGCAATCTAAGAGTTGCCAATCTCGGTAAAGACGGACGTATACTGAACGAGGCAGCCCAAGCAGCCACACTTATCCTAGAAGACGATCCTCTCCTTCAAAAAGAAGAGAACCAAACTTTTGCCACCCAGGTAAAACGCCTTTTCAAAACGAAAATCAACTGGCGATACATCAGTTAACTCCACAAAAAAAAGGACGCCCGAAAGCGTCCTCTTTTATTATAGCCCGAAAAAAATTAGTTGATAGCTACAACAGCTTTCATCATCTTTTTCGTATTTTTCATCAACTTAGCCTTATTCTGACCATCCATTAAATACCAAGATTCTTCTTCTGGGAAATATTGGAATTCAGCGACAGCATCAGTCTCTTCACTTGCAACAACCATCTTGTTCAAAGATTTGGTTACATGGTAAGGATGTCCGGCATACATAACCTGACCTTCTTCCACGTCTCCAGCTTTCATAGCTACCGGATTTTGCCCACCCCAGAACTCAATTGAGTTAAAAATCAATGCATCACCCAAGCAGCACAACTCGTATGCCGGAAGAATACATAATCCCAAGAATACCAACTCGTTCACGAACTTAGCATTAGATACTTGTCCATTCCAGTTATGTAACTTGGAAGTCAAAGAGAAAGAACCGTAACACCCCGTGAAAGCCACTGATGATACTGCGATCATCACAATTGCAATCATTTGATTAAAACCTTTTTTCATAACCTATGCTTTAAATTTAATTAGTTTTACGAAGATAACACTTTTTGTTACGAAACTAAAGCTCCTTTTGTTATTTTTTCTTGTAGAATTTTTTCGGAGCAATCATTAATTCCGGACGGAGCACGTTATCCAACTCTTCTTTCGTCAATAATTTCTCTTCCAAAACTAAATCGTAAACACTTCTGTTTTCCGTTAAAGCTCTCTTGGCAATACGAGATGAATTTTCGTAACCTAAAGTCGGGTTCAAAGCAGTAACGATTCCGATACTGTTCATCACCATATCTTTACAACGGTCCACGTTAGCGGTAATACCATCGATACACAAAATTCTCAAACGATCCATCACCTTGGTCAACATCTGCATAGAGTTGAACAAAGCGTAAACGATTACCGGCTCCATCACGTTCAATTCCAACTGACCAGCTTCGGCAGCCATCATCACGGTCGTATCGTTACCGATCACGCGGAAACATACTTGGTTAACCACTTCAGGGATAACCGGATTCACCTTACCCGGCATGATAGAAGATCCCGGTTGCATAGGAGGTAAGTTAATTTCGTTCAAACCACATCTCGGACCACTAGACAATAAACGTAAGTCATTACATACCTTAGACAACTGAACGCAGAAACGTTTCAATTCCGAAGAATAAGACACGCAAGCACCCGTGTCAGGAGTTGCTGCAATTAAATTCGGAGCCAAAACGAACTCTTCTCCACTGATAATACGTAATTCACGGGCACAAATTTCAGCATATTCCGGTTCTGAGTTAATACCCGTACCAATTGCCGTTGCTCCCATGTTTTCTACCAAAAACAACTTTGCAGCAGCATTCAAACGTTCGATATTTTCTTCCAAAGTTACAGCATAAGCTTCGAATTCCTGCCCTAACGTCATAGGTACCGCATCTTGAAGTTGGGTACGCCCCATTTTCAATACATGCTCGAATTCTTTCGCTTTTCTTCTAAAAGAATCAACCAACAATTTAATTTCAGCAACTACTTCCTTATTGGTTAAAATGATTGCCAAGTGGAATGAAGTAGGATAAGCATCATTTGTTGATTGAGAAAGATTCACATGATTATTCGGGTGGCAAAATTCGTATTCACCTTTTTGGTGCCCCAATAATTCCAAAGCACGATTGGCAACTACCTCATTGATATTCATATTCGTAGAAGTTCCCGCACCACCTTGAACCATATCTACCGGGAATTGATCTGCCAACTTACCATCGATAATCTCTTCGCAAGCAGCTGTAATCGCATTTGTGATATCGGCAGGAATCAATCCCAATTCAAAATTCGCTTTTGCAGCAGCCCATTTTACCATGGCCAAAGCCTTCACGTAGTTCGGGAACATTCCAATCGTATATCCGCTGATTCCAGCAAAGTTCTCGATAGCTCTCAAAGTTTGAACGCCATAATATGCATCCATTGGCACTTCTTTATTGCCGAGTAAATCATGTTCTATTCTTGTTTTCATAACTCTATAGATTAATTATTTCCAAATACGTTTGAATTTCTTTCAAGTTTCACCCGATCGTCAAAAACAATAACAAAATGTCTCTTGTTCATAACAAACGACCCGAAGAAAATTAATCCGGCAAAGGTAAAAAGTTAATAGTATAAAGCCAAATTTTAATCAAAAAATCATGACTCTTCTTCATGGGAATCACATCGCTGGATATCAACAAAATACAGTATACTTTAACAAAATAAAGCTCGACGCAATGCTTTTTTACAAACGTTTCCGAAAAAGAAAGTAACGAATCTGCAAATGCCTATAAAGTCCAAAGCCATAAAGCCTATGAACACTTCAGAGACACAGACCATATATACTTTGGACTTTATAAACTTATGGACTTCACGAACCTTACAGATCCGCTTCTATACTGTCTAAAGGCTTCAAGTTAGAAGGAATCTTCTGATCGGCATCATCCGAGAAATAAGGGAACACGTCCATAATATTTGTATCCGCCAAGGAACTGATCTCGAAAGGCACCACGTAAGTTGACAGACTTTTATGCAAATTAGCCAACGCACTGTCAATATCCGCTCCCGCAACCAAGTAATATTGGTTCGATTTTTTCTCCTTGCCACTGATCTGATCGGCATCAATAATAGCCACTTTGGCCTTGAACCACTTATCGTCATTCCCATCATTCGACTCCACCAACTCCGTGATATTCGATTTCTTCAACCCCACGATATAAAAATCCCCTTGGATCATTTCTCTCAAATTCTCGGTAATCCGACTTTCTGCCTCTGTATAAGACATCGCATCTAACAAATACAACTCGGACATCTTTTTTTCTTTTCCATCCTCACCCACTTTCACGTATTTTACCTTCGCTTCAAACCAATTTGCTGTCATTTCTTCTCTAATTTTATGTGTTTAATTCTACAGCAAAAGTAAAATAATCTCCCCAAAATATTTCTTCTCGGGAAAAATTAAATTGAACTTTTACTGAAGAGAAACTAAATACAGAAAGTATATAAATCCAAGAAAAGTCTACAAAATAAAATTCCATTTACTCGGGAATTATATATTGTCATTCTCCGAAGACTTCGTATTGCTCGTGCCCATCTTCTTCCTATTTTCGGCTCGTTCTCGCTAGGTTTTCATGGACGACAAAAATATTCCGCACATCACATGCCAACAAATCGAAGTAGAACATCACGCCTAACCATTTGAAACGGATTCCCAACAGTTGTTCTAAATCGGTATAAACTTCGAAACAAGACCCGGAATATCGAGAGACAGATTACGTAATAACAAAAAAAGTAACAAGTAAAACCACGAGAATAACATAATCAAAGTAGAAGGAATTACGTCCAACAACATTTATTATGCCATTCTCGTGTAGTTATTATCTCACAATAATCGTAAAACAATCATTCACATCCTTTGACCAGCCTTCATTCCAAAAGTTTAAAGATATACTATACCTTCCTCGAGGAACATCATTATCCACCGGAACGGATAGGACACCATTCCCTCGGACAGAAATGTAAGCGGCTAATTTAGCAGCATCCCCGCCTTCCGAAGTAATTGATTTCACCTGACACCAAATCGGGTTACTCCCTTCAATTCCTTCAATTGGAGTACTTGTCCAAGGCATACCATAAGTCACACGCAACCAATCTTCTCCACCCCCAACCAATTTCGTTGGATAAACCTGAAAAAACATTTCAATTTCTTCCGGCGTAAACCCCATATCCAAATACATCTGATATTCCGGATCGGAAACTTCCTCCGGTGGAGTTGCATCCAGTTCATAATTTATCACTAATGAATCCAAACTATATCCGGCATACTCCGTGATCAAATATCCAATTTCAATATCCTGACATCCTATATTAACAATCGAGAATGGGATCGTCAGCATAAAAAGTATTATTATCGTTCTCATCTTCCTGACTTTTATATTTTCCCAAAATTATAACTGTAATTTAATGCATGTACAACGCCATTCTTGGGTTGTATATCCGGTGAAGCCACAGGAACTTCCCCGTGTTCCATAGAATAAAGATTAAGTGTCACGGCTCCGACATCTGCAACTCCGGCCCACGAAGACCCTCGTAAATAAGCTCGAATCTTGTTGCCCCCGATACAAGTCATATCCGTTCCCCCATCTTGCTTCTCTTCATTGATAAAATAATCTTTATTAATGTAAGCAATATCCGACTTCAAGTATTTCTTATTTACCACATGTTTCAACAGGAATGTTCTGCATAATTCTTTAGGTATATCCGCAATTTTCGTGTAAATCTCACCGGGAACTGCGGCTTTCTGAGACTCCAGCATAAACCGTAAAATAGAATAAGCAGGCGGAGCCCAAAACGTGATTTCCGGACAAGTATCCACCTGTCCTTCGAATAAATCCGTCAGATCGGCATACTCGATCATCTCTACCGTCAAATCCCAGTTTTTATCATTCGAACGTAAATAATCCATAATTGTCCCATCAAAATAAGGATTAGAGACACCTGTATCAATCACCTTTTGCTCCGTATCACAAGCCCAGATAAGAACAATAATTCCCCATAATAACCATATTTTTTTCATAAACTTATTTTTCATGATTCAACAAATTAATTTATAAACGTCGATGCCAGTACGTATTTTGCCGGAGTAAGGGATTCTGATAGAAAGCCCCGTCACCAATCATCAAAAACAAAGCTCCATCTTTTAAATCCTGATTGGTTACCGTTTGGTAATTCCCTCTCAATTCCGTCCGAACATAATCATTCCGGATAATATCATAATAGCGTTGTCCCTCCAACAACAGCTCTTTTTCTCGTTCCTTAAAAATCGCATATCTCAAATCTCCTCCATACTCCGAAGCATCGTAGAGTTTAGCACCAGCACGCTCCCGGATTTTATTCAAATCATCAATCGCTCCCTTAATGTAACTACCTCCTAAACGGGTACGACATTCCGCACGCAACAAATAAATATCCGCCAAGCGCCACCAAATTTTATTCTGATCCAAACCATAGTTCATGATATACCCGTCATCCGTCCTTTCTGTGTAAAACTTACGGAACTTGTACAAATAAGCATACCCTCCGGTCAC
>DYVS01000112.1:0-3530 GCA_020743075.1 Butyricimonas virosa
CAATCTTGCCGGATCTCATGGCTTCGTACTTCAATCCAATGTCCATATCCAAGTTTTTCTTGAATTTGAGGTTATAGTAGGCGCAGAGATCCGCGTACCCGTCATTAATTTCGTAAAAGTCATATTCCGCCCCGAAAGTGAATAAATCGGGATAAAGGGCCAGATCGGAAAATGTTTTTAAGTTATATTTTTTTGCCATTTCATTACTTACAGCCAAGCTATAAGCATTGTTAAAGCCGTACGGGGCAACCCATTTCAGCCCGTATTCCCGGGAATATTCTTTTTGTAACTCGGAGAATAACTGGTCGGGTGGGAGTAGCGTGTCTTTTTTCAAGATCACCAACCAGCCTGTACCCGTGTATTCCGGGTAAAGGTCGAAATCTCCCTTGACCATGGCCGGGTGAATGTTGCTCGTGCCACCACCCACGCCTTTCGTGATTTTCACGTGCAGATCGGAGTTTTCTTCAATGAGTAGGGCAAGCATCTCTCCGAGAATGAATTGTTCGCTCATCGGTTTGGTGGCAATATGGATCGTGTCCTTTTTCGACTCGCATCCCGACAGGAGTACGAGGCCGATGAATAGTGCAAATAGTCCGTTTTTCATGTATTTTTTCATAGTAATTTACGTTTTCTTTTAATATACTTTTCGTAGCGTCCCACGCCCCAATCTGCCAGCAAGGCCAGCAGGGCTATTAATAAACTCCCGGCAATCGTCATGGCCGAATTGTTGGTTGTGATTCCCCGGTAGATGGCTATTCCTAATCCTCCGGCGCCGATAAACGCGGCGATACCAGTGAGGGCGATGGTCATCACGACCATGTTGCGTATTCCCGACAGGATAACAGGAAATGCCAGAGGAATCTGTATTTTATAGAGTATCTGGAAGGTCGTGCTGCCCATTCCCCGTGCCGCCTCGATAATCTCCTTGTCAATGCCGATAATTCCCGTGTAGGTGTTGTGGACCATAGGGAGCAGGGCGTAAATGCTCAAAGCGATGATGGCCGTGGTGTTACCGATTCCGGAAAAAGGAATCAAAAAACCGAACAAGGCAATTGATGGGATGGTGTAAATGAAATTCGTGAAGCCCAACACGGTGGATGAACTCTTGCGGTACATACTGATCATGATTCCTAGTCCCAATCCGACAATCGTGGCGATCAGGATGGATGTCAGTGATATTTGTAGGTGTTCCCACGTGAGGTCCAGGAAAAAGTGCCAACGTTCCGCGTATAGCGTGTAAATCTCTTTTATCATTTGTGTTGCGTTTAAAAGTTAAAAATAATAACCCACGTTCACGTTAAAACGGGCGTGCCAGGAATCACTTTCGCCACCGGCACCGAAACCGTTGAAATCAGGTCCCAACCACCCGTGATTTTTACCTAGAGCGTAATCCACGTAAATACACACGGGACTACCGTCCAGCATACATCCCGTGACGTTCTGGAAACTATCTTTGTAATCGTTGTTCTGTTTGTCGAGCCAACCGAAGTCGTTGTACACTTGTATTTTCTTTAGAAATTTCCTGTTTACCGGGATCGTGTACCCGGCTCCCAACATATACACGTTTGCTTTGGCGGCTACCAGATAGGGGGCCCCGTAAGCCGTCATCGAGATCAGCTCATCGTCGTCTCCCTCGCCATTTTTAGGATTCATGGCATAAGTTGTCAATTGTGCTTTCAGGCTGACACTTTTCGTGGTTAGTTCATAATGTAGGGCGAAAGCGTAATGCGTGCCGTTCTTGCTGGTGTCGAGGTTGTAAAGTTGTCCGAACTCTGCCGATCCGCCTAATCGTTGCCGGGTAGATTCCCCGAATTTATAAAAGGCTTGTCCGTTGAATTGATTGATCTCTTTGTTCCGTCCGGCCACGTCGTAACCGTATCGATCATCAGAAGTCTCGTTATCTGACCCGAAAAGTAGTTCATCTGCATTCTTGAAAAAAGCGAGAGTAAAATCCCACGTGTCACCTTGATATAAATACTTGATTCCCATATCAGAATCGTCTTCCAGTCCGATGTAATAAGCGATTTGCAGGAAGAAGTTGTGCGAGGCGATAGGTTGAATTCCGAAAGGTACTCCCGTTAGTCCCAGTTGCATTTGGCTTTTGTCGTTGAACTGGTAGCCGATCCACCCGTATTTCAGCATGGGACCTCCGAAATCTTTACTGTAAAAGCGGTAGTCCGCGCTTAGAATGATATTTCGGTAGGAGCCTGACAATTTGAAGTATAACACGTCAAAACCCAAATCTCCACCCCGGTCACGATGTCCGGGTTTCCAATCGCAAAAATTGTAATTAAAACGGAGCGCTCCCCCGAGTTTGAACTTCGGTAACACCCGTTCTTGTGCCTGACTTATCACCACCAGTAACGTTAGGCATATTCCTAGAAACAGTCTTTTATATATCATACCCATTTTTATCTTTCAAGGTATAACGGGAATGTTAAAGAATAGTTTCCTTAAATTTATCGTTTGTTAGTAAAATCAACTTTAAAGTAACCAGACCGTGGAAAAGTAGAACCTTTTTAACTTTTTGGCGTTAGAGAAAAAAAGAACAAAATAAAAAATAATAAGATGAACAAGAAATTTTTAAATTATACTGATTGGCAAGGAACTGCCGACACGCTGCACATGTATCTTCAGATGCTGGGAAAAGTGAAATTAATGCGTTGTCACCAGCGTCCCGAGTGGGCACACGTGCGTCTCTACTTAACCGTGGAAGGAGTATCCACGGGGATTATACCCGGTGATGATTCCCCTTTCGAGATTCAGGCAAACTTTATGAAACATCTGGTCATTTTCCGTAACGGAAACGGGAAAGTGGTTACGTTTACTTTACAGGACGGGCTTTCCGTGATGGAATTCTATAAACAGTTCATGAAGGGACTGGAAGAGATCGGTTCCCCGACAGCGATCAATGTCCGTGCGCAGGAGTTCTACGATCCGATTGATTTTGACAAGGACACTAAACATCATCATTACGATAAGGAGGCCGTGCAACTTTGGCATCAGAACCATCTTTTTGCGCACGAGGCATTACGGGGATTCCTTTCCGGTTTCCGGGGAAAAGTGGATGGGCCGGCTTACTATTTCGGTACGATGGACCTCACGGGAATTGTGTATAGCGGTGAATCGGCTCCGTTTGGCATGAATAAACCGATTTCAGATCATGCTTTCGATGAACGTTATTTCGAGTGCGGTTTCTGGCCCGGAGACGTGAATTATCCTCGTCCTGCTTTCTACGGGTTGCCTTATCCTTTCATAAGTGATATAAAAGGTCATGATCATTTGATTCATCCTGCAATGGCAATATTCAAGCCCGAGAAGAAAGAGTTTTTTCTAACACTGGAAGATGTTTTGGCCTATGATGATCCGTTTGATGCCGTACATCAATTCCTGCAATCCAGTTTTGATATTGTGCAGAAAGTACGTCCGTGGCAGCATCTGGACTGGATCACGACTCCATTGACTTACACGAAATAGCCGGGAGTTCCCAAAATTGGGACAGCCCCCTGACCCTAGTGGGCGCCTTGTCT
>DYVS01000113.1:0-28440 GCA_020743075.1 Butyricimonas virosa
ACGGGAGTTTAACTGGTATATCAGCGGTAATTTGAATCATAACACTACAAAATACAAGAAGATCGGTAATTTGTTGCAGGAGTATAATGAGCGCGGACAAGCTAGTGCTTCTTTGTTGCGTTATTATGATAATGCCAGCACGACGGGGGTTTATGCAGTACGTTCCGCGGGTATTGATCCGGCAACCGGTAACGAGATTTTTATCAAGAAGGACGGTTCGTACACGTATGAATGGAAGCAGGAAGATGAGGTGTTGATTGGCGATAGCAACCCGAAGGTTCAAGGGGCTTTCCAGACTTCACTGGTGTATAAGGGATTTACTTTCGGAGCGTCGTTCTCTTATCGGGTGGGAGGTTTGACACAGTTGTCAACTTTATTTAATAAGGTAGAGAATATTAGTTCTTCCCAGTTGAAATATAATCAGGATAAGCGGGCTTTGTATGATCGCTGGCAGAAACCGGGTGATATCGCTCGTTTCAAGCGTATCGATGATACGAATTCGACGAAAATGAGTAGTCGTTTTATCGAGAAAGAGAATACGTTTTCGTGCAATTCTATAAATATCGGTTATCGCACGACAGATGCCGAGTGGTTGAAGTATATCGGGGCTTCGGCAATTAATTTCACTGCATACATGAATGATATTTTTAGGATTTCTTCAATTAAGGAGGAGCGTGGAACCAGTTATCCGTTCGAGCGTTCAGTGTCGTTCTCGATAGGGCTTAACTTTTAATTAATTTGTTATTATGAAACTAAAGAATATATTTAAGCTTTTGGCGGTGGCGGGGACATTGGCATTGTCGACTACCTCTTGTTCCGACTGGTTGGACGTGAAGATGAACGATAAGATCATGGAGAACACACTCTTTTCAACGAATAACGGTTTTATGATTGCTTTGAACGGGGTGTATATGGGTATGATTGATGTGTATGGTGAGGATTTGAGTTTGGGGGTGATTGATGTGATGGCTCAATATTATAATATGGTGAGCGGTAACCATAATTATAAAGTATTCGCTAATTACCAGTTTAATGATGACGCATTTAAAAATAAGTCTAATAATATTTGGACGAAAATGTATGCGTTGGTAGCGAATATTAACGGGTTGCTTGTGCATTGTGACGAGGAGAATAGTGCGTTGAGTGAGGAGTATTACCCTATCGTGAAGGGGGAGGCTTTGGCATTGCGTGCTATGATTCATTTCGATTTGTTACGACTTTACGGGCCGTCTTATAATGAAAACACGAAGTCGATGATTACAATCCCGTATCAGAATGAGGCAAAGCGTGATATCACTCCGTTGCGTTCAGCCGAGTACGTGCTTGAGCGGGTGATCGAGGATTTGGAAGAAGCCGTTCGGTTATTGAAAGATAATGATCCTGTTTTTACCACAGGAGTGGGTAATGCGGTGACTTCCGATGATGGGTTGGAACGGGCGGATTTTACCTATCGTCAGTTGCGTTTGAATTATTTTGCTGTACAGACTCTTTTGGCACGGGCTTATTTGTGGAAAGGGGATAAGGCAACGGCTTATCGCATTGCTAAAGAGGAGGTGATTGACAAGAATATGGTGGACGAAAATGAGATGATTTTCCCGTGGACGACACCGGAGCAAGTGGAAGCTGAGGATAAAAATGATTTATTGTTTTCTTCTGAAGTCTTTTTCGCGATTTATAATTCTTCTCGTTCGAAGCTTAATTCGAGTTATTTTGTTCCGGCTTTACAGCTAACTTCTCGCTTGACTTTTATGGGGAGTAGTCCTTCCAATTCTCAGATTCCTGTTTTTTATGATGATCCGGATAATGATTGGCGTGCTAGTTTGACATGGGCTGTATATACTACGACGGGAGATCCAAAAGATGATGACGATGATGATGACGATGGTGAAAAAGTGGATGCCAATAGTTCCTTGTATTTCTTGAAATATGCGGATGCTGGTCGTGAGGCTGAATTAGATGGAACGGAGACGTACTTGTATATGATTCCTTTGATTCGCTTGAGTGAGGCTTACTTGATTGCGGCGGAATGTGCGGCAACTCCCGAAGAGGCATTGGAGTATTTGGTTGCTATCCGGGAGCATCGGAATTGTCATATGCCTATCATGGCAACATCTTCGGATGAAGTAAGAGAATTGGTGACGAAAGAGTTTGCCCGGGAGGTGATTGGTGAAGGACAATTGTTTTTTTATTATAAACGTTTGAATTTAACGACGTTTTTTAATGGATCGGAGATCGGTGGTACTTACGAGATGTTGACTGATAATTACAAATGGCCGTTACCGGACGTGGAGGTTGATAAACGAGGTTCGACAAACAATTAAAACGGATGATTATGAAGATATATACTTGTAAATTAATGATATTCCTATGGGTGATAGGAGGTCTTTTGGTAGCTGGTTGTGAAAGGAAAGAGGTGATGGAGTACGAGGGGGTGGATGGTATTTATTTTGACGTGCAGTATGGTGCGTCTCACGGAAACGAGAGTTTATGGGCCCGCCAGAATTACACGTACGTTTCATTCGGTACGTTGGAAGCGGAGGAAGCCGATGTTACGATGAAGGTGGGAATTTCGGGTTCTATTAAGGATTATGACCGTCCGTTCCGGGTGGAGATCGTTCAAGACAGTACGAACGCTATTCCGGAAGAGGAGTACACGGGGTTCACGGAGGAGCAGGTGATCAAGGCGGGAGAGAATCATGCGTATGTAACCTTGAAAGTTTTTAGAACGGCTCGGTTGACGCATGACACGGCTCGTATTCAGTTCCGTATAGAACCGGGTGAACATTTTACCTTGCCTTTTTCGGAAGTGGGGCAGATACCGGGAAGATGGAATGATACGAAAACTCAATTTGCGACGGGAGGAGATCCGGCCGTTCATGATGTGTTCTTTAATAATATTTTGCAGAGACCGCTTGGTTGGGGTGCTAATGAGTATTCCTCGTATTTTGGGACTTTTTCTCCCGCGAAGTATCAATATTTGATGGATGTGACGGGATATACCAAAGCTCATTTCGAGCAATTAGGAGCGATAACGCAGGGAGGTCGCGGAACTAAAATCAGGCAAACTGCCGTAACGGATTTGCAACGTAGATTTAATTTAGGATATGCCAGACTCCAAAAAGGAGATGCAGATGGCTGGGAAGAGTGGTTATTGGAGGATAGAGGTACCATGATGTGGGTTCCCGGAATCTCTTGGTGGAACGAAGAGACTCTGCCTGAAGAGTTAGTGAAAAAATATTACAAACCTCAAGCAAATGAATAAATATGGGAGGGAATAAAATGAGATACGGATTATTTTTACTGTTGTCCTTGTTCATGTGGCAGGCTTGTGACGTGGAGGACAAGGGAAATTATGACTACGATTATCAGAATGGGGTGACGATTACTTTTGCTGACGAAGAGATGAATCAAACGTTAGAAAAAGGAGTGGATACATTAAAGATTCACCCGACCGTGGAGGGTGATATCTACGGTGATAACGAGGATAATTATGAATATAAGTGGTTTTTCTGTTCCGGGAAGGAACACAAACACACGGAGGTGGGGACAACCAAGAATTTGACGTGGCCAGTGGTATCTTTTAAACCGGGAAATTACACGCTTTATTTCCAAGTGATTGATAAGAGTACCGGGTTGGAGTGGATCAAAAATACGGGGGTAACTATTTTCAGTGAATTAACTCAGGGATGGGTGTTGTTAGGAGAGATGGACAATGGGGAAGCACGGATGGATATGTTAGTGCAAAAACCGGATAATTCTATCGTGTTGGTTGAAAATATATTCGATAATTCTGAATTGCATCTGAAAGGTGCTCGTAATTTGATTTATACGGGAAATAGGAGTGGTAAAGAAAACTCGGCACACCTTTGGTTAATGACAGATGAAAAAGATATGAAGGTGACATGGGGGAATAATTTTATACCTGTCGGAGAATTTCATGAGATGATGGTGATTGAGGAGATGGAGGTTTCCAGGGAGATCCCAAGGATTCGCGATATGTTTCCGAGGCAATCTAATTTTGGGTATGGTGTTGCAATGACTATGCGTAATTATCAAAGTCGGGGAATCATAACTGATAGTGCGATTTATATGACGACTATTTCGATAAGTGATGGTTCTGAAGTTTATGTAAATCCAATGAATCGTTATAATGCATACAGTAAGGAATTTTTCAAACCGTATCCGATGGCATTTGTTCAATTAGGAACGAGGATTACCGGTAATTTGCTGCCCCTTTTCTATGATATGGATGAAGAGTGTTTTGTACGGCCTGGGAGTTTATATGGTAGTAATGCAACTTCTTGTGTGAAATTGATAGATTATCCGGGAGATAAATTTCCTTGGAATCAGGCAAGTGTGAAGAGAACAATTGTGTATGGTGAAAATTTACGAAATTCTCCAACAGATTATATGTGTGATTGCGTAGCGTTGATGAAAGATTTGGAAGGAGAGGATATTAATTACTACATTTATAGATTCAGACCGGGAGCAAAGACTATGTTTAATACGGTCAATAATCCAACCAAGGTGAATGGATATACGATAGACAAAGCGGTAGCTGTTGATTTTGATAAAGCTACGCATTATGCTTTTATGTCTAACGCTTATGTCGTTTTATATTCGGTGGGGTCGACGTTGTATGCTTACAATTATTCATACAATACGTTAAGTTCTATGGAGATGGAAAGTGATATTTCCTGTCTTAAAGCAGATGCTGTTTTGAGTAATAGTTCTTTTTGGGTGACTACTTATAGTGGGCAAAAAGGAGAATTGAAGCTTCTACAACTTGGTGGAGCTCAGAAACCCGAATTGAATTATGCTGAGGAGGATTGTTGGCCGGTTACCATGAAGGTCGTGGATGTTGAATGGAAATACGGGGAGGATCCTGCGGAAGAAGAACCGGAGGAGGAAGGGGAAGAAGAATAATCCATAGATACCCCCGGAGGGAACTTCGGGGGATTAATAATTTGATGAGATGAAAAAGATGATTTTCTTGATAATGACTTTAGTTGTGGGAATCACAAGTTTTGCCCAGACTAAATTTCGGGAACTTTCATGGGAAAAGGCTGTTGGGACTGCAAAACAGGAGGGTAAGATGGTGTTTGTTGATTTCTATGCGGATTGGTGCGGGCCTTGCAAGATGATGGCAAAAGATGTATTCCCGCAGAAACAAGTAGGGGATTATTTTAATGCAAAATTTGTTTGTTTGAAGTTGAATGCGGAGAAGGAGGGACGGGTGCTTGCTAAGCGTTTCAGGGTTACTGCCTATCCCACGTTTGTTGTGGTTGACACGGATGGAAAGGTGCGGGCCGAGTTGAAAGGTGCGATGGATGCGGACAAGTTTTTGGCTAAGTTGGATGAGGCGTTGAATCCTAATTATGCACCCGATGAGTTGGCGGCACGTTATGCCGGTGGTGAGCGTACGCCTGATCTGGTGAATCGTTACGCCTTGTATTTGATGGAGCAGCGGAAGGAGGCGGAAGGTTTTAAGGTGGTGAATGATTATTATGCTTTGTTGACGGAAGTCCAACGTTTGGAGTCTCAAAATTCTTTTCTGTTCACTCGTTACACGTTGGATTTGACGGATGAGAAAGCTAGCTTCATGGTGGATCATCGGGACGGGTTTGATGCTTCGGTGCGTAAAACGATTTATGATAAAATTGAACATTTGTATAATTTGGAACTAGGACGTTATTTTTCCGGTTATATGTTTCGAGAGGGGGCATACAAAGAGGAAGATTACCAGGCTTTGAAACGTAAAATTCAAGAATTGGGATTAGTCGAGAAAAATAAGTATGAACCGATGTTTCGCTTGATCGAGGGACGGGTGAGAGAGAATGATGCCACGTTTATGAGATTATGTTGGGAGAATTTTGAGGCGTTGAGTGGTACTGCTCGTAATTTATTAATTATGAATATGACTCGTTTGGTGCAATCGGAAGATCAGGAGGTCTTGCGACAGATGAGTGAATTTGTTCGAACGTATTTGAAGGTGTTACCTCCGGCGGTGGTTTCTTTTGCAGGGCGTATGCTGGATGGTATCGAGGAGAAGATAAAGAAATAGTAGGATTTTTTTGTTAGCCCCCTGCATTATTTTGTACCCCAAACAATGCAGGGGGTATTTAATTTTTATTTGTCCTATTTTTTCGTATTTTTGAAGAAAAAGTTCTTTTACGGATTAGACGATAATTTTATGGGACATGATCATTCACATACGGGACATCAACATGAGCATGGAGAAAGCACGAGGAATTTGGGGATTGCTTTTTTCTTGAATTTGGGATTCGCTATAATAGAGATTATTGGCGGGTTGTGGACAAATTCGGTGGCTATTATTTCCGATGCGGTACATGATTTCGGGGATGCTTTTTCTATTGGGGTTTCTTATTTTCTGGAACGTTATTCGAACAGGAAGAGGACCGTGACGTTTACTTACGGGTATAAGCGATTTTCGACGCTAGGGGCGTTAATCAATTCAATCGTGTTGCTGGTGGGGGCCATCTTTGTGTTTATGGAGACGATTCCTCGTTTATTTCACCCCGCGGAGGTGAATTATTCCGGGATGATGTGGCTGGCGGTGGTGGGGCTTGTCGTGAACGGGGGAGCAGCCTTGCGATTGATGAGAGGAAATTCGATCAGCCAGCGGGCAGTGATGTTACATTTGCTGGAGGACGTGCTGGGATGGGTGGCCGTGTTGATCGGTAGCGTGATTATTCGTTATACGGGATGGTATTTTATTGACCCGTTGCTTTCGGTTGGTATCGGAGTGTTTATTCTGACAAACGTGTGCCGGAATTTGTACACGATTTTCAGAATCCTTTTACAAGCTGCGCCGGAACATATGCCGGAGGATAAGATAAAGGCCATTTTACAAGAGGTGCCGAACGTGAAGGACGTGCATGACCTGCACGTGTGGACGCTGGACGGGGAAAGGAATATCGCTTCGGCTCACTTGATTGTGGCAGATGATATTTCACGAGCGGATGCTATCCGGGTGAAACATGATGCCGTGGATCGGTTGAAGGAGGTGGGCATAGATCACTTGACCGTGGAAGTCGAGTTCGAAGGGGAGGGATGTTATAGTTGTCCCGTGGAATGACGGGAGGCATCAATCCGTTCCGTGAACTCGGAGATTTCGGGAAGGAAGTTCTCATCGAGACGGGAGAATTCCTTGGCAAAGTTTAGGCCTTTTTCAAGTGCTTGTAATTTCTGTGAATGACGATTTGTTTTTTCGTAGACGGTAGCTAGGTTCCAGCAAGCGGCCAGAATGGATGGTGGCGTCTCGTACTCGTCATCGTACGTGTTCTCGTAAGCTGAAACAGAGCGACGGAACATCTGTTCTGCGGATTCCCAGTTGCCCCGGTCGTAATGGTGTTGACCTAATTGAAACAAGTAGCTGGCTAGGGGTGTTACGAGGTAATCGTTATGACGAACCAGTTTAACGGATTGTTCGAAACTTTCCAGACCTTCCAGTAAAATGGGATCGAGTGTTTCGGGATCTGTCATGATCTTTTGCAGGTAAGGATCGTCGATAGAAAGCCATTTGTAATTCAGACTTTCGTTCAAGTCTATGTGTATGCGTTTATTCCCGGTATATGCGAACACGAAACGAAAATCGTGATGATAGTGCTGATCTTCGTTTTTCTTCTCGTTACGTGGGATCGGGTGGGAATTGATCTCGACGCAATAGGGTTTGTTTTTAATGAGATTGATGGGAATCAGTTGTTCGACTGTCAGTCCGGTTTCTTCTTCCACTTCCCGTAATGCAGCATCGAAAAGAGAATCATCATCGAGGTCCACATGGCCACCAGGAATATGCCATTTATCAAGGGTCTTGTGATGCAGTAACAGGACTTCACGAGTGGGAACGTGGATAATGGTTCCGCTTGCCGTGATGTGTCCGGTGAAATTTTTACGGTCACACAAATCTTCTTCGTCGAAGTTGTTGAATAGTTCGATGAACTTTTTACTTGCCCCGTTTTTCAGGTATTTCAAGTGTTTTTGTATTTCCAATTTTGTTACCATAGTCGCAGAATCCCCTTTTAATGGTTGATTTGTAAAAATACACTTTTTTTATTTTCAAGTACTCGTTTAGGGAATGGAATTTTATAAAATAGAGTTTGTAATGAAAATATTTTTTATTTTTAGCATGACTTACGAAAATATTTTAGAAAGTATTCGTATATTTGTGATGAAATAAACACGATTCTTTTTGAAAAACGGAGAGCTATGAACGACTCGAATACCATAAATAAAGGTTCACTACCGGGATTGAAAGAGAAACGGTACTTGCAGAAGAAAGCAATTATCGGTTTCCTTTACCGGATGGGAGAGTTGTCCAAGCCTGAAATTTGTCGCCTGACGAATGTGACCACGCCGACGGTTAGTCGCATGATCGAAGAGTTGATAGACGAGGGATGGGTGATTGACCGGGGATGCGGAAATTCAATTGGAGGTAAACGTCCTCACGTGTTTTCATTAAATCCGGACGCCGCGTATATACTAGGTGTGGATATTGGTCGGGAGTACCTGCGGGTGGCTATCTTCAATTTGAAAAATGAACCGATTGAGGGTATTCTGGAATATTCCTCGATTTTGGAAGAGCAGGATGATGAGGCGACTCTCCGTTACGTACGAGAGAAGATTGATGAGACGATCGGGCGATTGAACGTTGATCGGGCGAAGATCAAGATGGCAGGTTTCGCTCTTCCGGGTTTGATTGACCGGGAGGGAACTTCGTATACTTATTTGACGTATGAACAACCGGGGATCAAGGGTATTTTGGAGGAAATGCTGCAAATCCCGGTATTTATTGATAACGATTCTAACGTGATGACCATGGCTGAACACACGTTCGGGGTAGCCAAGGATGTGAATAATGTTTTGTGTGTTAGCGTGAACGAATGTATCGGTTTGGGGATGATCTTGAACTCGAAATTGTATCGTGGGGGTATTGGCATGGCGGGAGAGTTCGGGCATATTCGTATCTCAGGACTGGAGGCATCGTGTCATTGCGGGAAGATCGGTTGTTTGGAAACCGTGTCTTCGGGACGGGCCATCGAGAATGTGGCGGGCAAACCGTTACAGGAGATTATCGAGGCTGCCCGGAAGGATGATATTTCGGCTATCGATCTTTTGCATCGTGCGGGAGAAAAGTTGGGAGAGGGGATCGCCACGATGATACATTTGTTTAACCCGGATATGGTGGTGATCGGAGGGGAAATCGTACAAGCGGGAGACTTGATGCTGGTTCCGGTTCAACAAGCGATAAACAAGTACGCATTGGCTCGAATGCGAGGACATTGTGAGTTGAAGATGAGTAATTTGGGCGTTTATTCTGCGATATTAGGTACGTTGATGATGGTCATGGAACACTTGTATGATGACACGGAATGCGAGTACTCGCTTTATTAATAGAGGAAAATTAGAGATAAAATATGATGATTACTAAAAACTACATCGCTAAGGGCGAGGGAGCCAACAGGTTCGAAAAGATTCCTGTTCAGATTTATGAAACAGCGGACGAGGCTGTGAAGGCCGTTGCCCGTGAGATTGTGGATTTGGTACAAACGAAAGCGGCTAGCAGTGAAAAGTGCGTTTTAGGTTTGGCGACCGGGGTTTCCCCGATCAAGTTGTATCAAGAGCTGGTGAGGATGCACCGGGAAGAAGGCGTTTCTTTCCGTAACGTGGTTACGTTCAATTTGGACGAGTATCTGCCGATGCCGAAAGAGTCGGAGCAGAGCTACCATTATTTCATGCACCACCATTTGTTTGATCATATAGATATTGACCCGAAGAATATTCATATTCCGGACGGAACGCTGGAAGGGGATGAAATAGATAAATTCTGTCGGAATTACGAGAAGGCAATCGAGGCTGCCGGGGGGATAGACCTCCAGATATTGGGTATCGGACGTACGGGACATATCGGTTTTAACGAGCCGGGGTCTTTTATCACGTCACAGACCCGGAAAGTGTTCTTGAATGACTTGACGATAAAGGATGCGATAAAGGATTTCGGAAGTCGGAATCTGGTACCCACGAAAGCGATCACGATGGGAGTCGGGACGATTATGCAGGCCCGGAGAGTGATTCTGATGGCGTGGGGAGAGAAAAAGGCTCCGATTATTAAGGCTACCGTGGAAGGACGGGTGTCTGATTCGGTTCCGGCAACTTTCTTGCAGATGCATTCTAACGTGCAGTTTATTATTGATGAGAGTGCGGCCAGTGAATTGACCCGGGCGGATTACCCGTGGTTGGTGAGTAAGGTGGATTGGGATGATAAGCTGATTCGTAAGGCGGTGATCCGGTTGTGCCAGAAGTTGAAAAAGCCCATTTTGAAAATTGAAGATAAAGATTATCAAGATAACGGTTTGAGCGATCTGATCGAGAAGTTCGGTTCTGCGAATAAGGTGAATATTGCCGTGTTTAATGATATGCAGCACACCATTTCCGGGTGGCCGGGAGGAAAACCTAACGCGGATGATTCAACCCGTCCGGAGAGAGCGAATCCTTACCCGAAACGAGTGTTGATTTTCAGCCCGCATCCGGATGATGACGTGATCTCGATGGGAGGTACGGAGGCCCGTTTGGTGGAACAGGGACATGAGGTTCATGCGGTTTACCAAACGTCCGGGAATATCGCCGTGTTTGATGATTACCTGTACGAGATGATGGATATAGCCGATTTGTTCGCCCAAAATATGGGAGTGTCCGGCGAGGGGTACAAGCAGGTAAAGGAAACGATTCGGAATCTGAAACCGGAGGGAAGTGAACCTAAAGAGGTGCTGAAATACAAAACAGCCTTGCGGGCAGCAGAGGCTTTGGCCGCTTGTCGGTTTATGGGTATCCCCTCGGAGAGAGTTCATTTTTTGAATTTGCCTTTCTATGAAACGGGTTCCGTGAAAAAGAATCTGTTGGGAAAAGAAGATATTGATATTATCGTGAATCTATTGCGTGAGGTGAAACCTCACCAGATTTATGCTGCCGGAGATTTGGCCGATCCGCACGGAACGCATAGTGTTTGTCTGGATGCGATCATGCAGGCTTTTGACGTCGTGTGTGAGGATGATTGGTTCAAGGATTGTTACGTGTGGTTGTACCGCGGGGCTTGGTTGGAATGGGAGGTTGAGAAAGTAGATATGGCCGTGCCGGTAAGTCCGTCCGAGTTATCGATCAAGCGGCAAGCGATTTACAGACATGGTTCACAAAATAACGGACCGGCTTACCCGGGAGATGATCCTCGCGAGTTCTGGCAGCGGGCTGAAGACCGTAACCGTAATACGGCCGACTTGTACAACAAGTTGGGAATGGCGGAGTACGAAGCCATGGAGGTCTTCGTGCGCTACATGCATGGGAAATAAATGTTGTGTTTTATATTTTTTTTGCAGGAGCGGGGTCTGTTTTTAGACCCCGTTTCTTTTCGCCCACGGAGAGTTGCAGGTTACAAGTTTTAACAGAACGAGCCAAAGATATAACCTGATATGGTTGCCATGATAATAACGAGGGCAACATACACAATTGTCTTTTGGGCTCCCATGACACCACTAATAACCAACATATTCGGTAGGGATAAGGATGGCCCGGCCAGTAATAATGCCAGTGCAGGACCTTTACCCATGCCGGAGGCAAGTAATCCTTGGATAATCGGCACCTCGGTCAGGGTGGCAAAATACATGAATGCACCCGTGAAACTGGCGAAGAAGTTCGAAAGCAGTGAATTCCCGCCTACAGCCCACTCGATCCAATGATTGGGAATGATCCCGGCGATAGTTATGTCATCATGTGTTGAACCTAATAAAAATCCAGCGAAAACAACTCCAATTGCCAATAGCGGTAGGATTTGTTTTGCAAATCCCCAGGAGGAAAAGGCCCATTCCCGGTTTTCATCATCCCGTTTGTCAAAAAGTAGTATCACGGATAATGACGTGATTCCTATAATCATCGGGAACAAAGGGACCAGCTTGGCATCAGTGATAAACGTGTTGGCAAGAAAGGCGGAAAGTGTCGTCGCAATCGCACCAAGCAATACCCATGTGACCGGTAACTTCAGAACCCAGATGAGTGACCAGCAGAAGAACAGGGCGAGGATTCCCGTTATATACCATTTATAGGTAAATATATAAAGCCATAATCCTTTGTCGGATACGGCAGGGGCCCCCCAATTGGCGAAGACAAGGATGAGTACCATCGTGAAAAAGTGAAATGAAGTTTGCCACATCGGGCGTTTCTCTGGTGGTGGGGTGATGTTCATCTGTTCCTCTTTTTTGGCTTTTTCTTCCTTACGGAAAATGAATGACATGAGAAGACCGATGACAATGGAAAATGTGATGGCTCCAACTATGCGAGCAATTCCCATTTCCACGCCCAAGATGCGAGCCGTTAGGATAATTGATAAAATACTGATCGCCGGGCCGGAATAGAGGAAAGCAATGGCAGGGCCTAGCCCTGCTCCGCGCTTGTATATGCTTGTAAATAACGGTAGTATCGTGCAGGAACAAACGGCTAAAATTCCACCGGAGATGGCGGCTATCGTGTAGGATAACCATTTCTTGGCGTTTGCCCCGAAGTATTTGAGTACCGCTCCCTGGCTGACGAATACAGCAATGACTCCTGCGATGAAGAATGCGGGGAGCAGGCATAACACCACGTGTTCTTGCGCATACCATTTGGCAAGGTCGAGTGTGGCATCAATGGCGGTCATGAACCGTTCGTTGCCGAGTGGCATGAAGAAGATCACCGCGAAAATAGCAGTCATCCAAAACAGGATGGTTAATTCTTTTTTGTTATTCATGACTAGAAGGTTATTAAATACCGAGAATCTTTTTGATTTCACTCTCCGTGGGAACATGACCTTTGAGTTTGACTTCTCCATCGACGACGATAGCGGGGGTTGTCATGATGCCATAATTCAGTAGCTCAACGATGTCTTCCACTTTTGAAAGTGTTGCATCGAGCTGATTCTCTTTCACGATCTTTTCGATCATTTCATAGGTTGTCTTGCATTTGGCGCAACCGGATCCCAAAACTTTTATTTCCATGATTTAATTTATTTAATTCGTTATATTACGAACATTGTTCGTGTGAAAAAACTTAGAGATTTATAACCAGACAATAGTATAACCCGATGGCGGTGAATAACCCGCCTACAATCCAATTCAACCATTTTTGTATGTTTTTTATCTTACCGTAAAAATTGCCGATATGCTGTACACTGAAAGCCAGAATCCAGGCTGTGGCCAGTACGGGTAACGCCGTTGCTATGGCAAAGAGGACGGGAAGTAAGTAACCGCCAACCGATGTTGCGGACATAGGGATCAACATACCAAAGTAGAAAATGCCGCTCGTTGGGCAGAATGCCATGGCGAATAATATTCCGAGTAACAAAGCTCCCCATCCGCCCCGACGGGCTAATCCCTCTCCATTACCTTTGAAACCGAATGACGGCAGGTTGAATTTGTGGCCGAACAGCATGAATAACCCGATGAATAATAGTGCGGGTCCGAGTAGCATTTCTCCGTATTTGCCGATAAATTTCTGGATACCAAATAGGCTTGAACCTTTTTCCAAAATTGAGATGAGGATAATGCCTAGGAGCGTGTAGGCCATGATGCGGCCTAACGTGTAGAGCAAACCGTTTCGAAATATCCTGTGGCGGTTCTCGATGTCTTTTCCAATAAAACCGATGGCGGCAATATTGGTTGCCAGAGGACAATGGGAAATGGCCGTCAGTAGTCCTAGCAGGAAGGCGGTCAAAGCTGGAGTAGTACTACTATCCAATAAAGATTGTAACCATTCCATGGATGTTTATTTTAGTAGTTGCCGAATCTTTTGTGTCACGTTTGCCTTGAATGTATCTGGGGCGGAAAGGGCCTTCGCGAAAGCGTATTCGGTTAGGTTTTCCGTGGAGTCCTTGCCATTTTTCCATTTTGTGATGAAGAGTGAAGACCACGTGACCTCGTATTTGTTGGTGATCTCTTCGTTTTCAGTTTGAGAGATGTCGATGGATTTGAATACCAGGCTGCCGTCTTTCAGTTCGTCGGCAAATAGGGTTTCCATCGTTTCTTTGGTATTTTTTTCGATTGCCGCACAGGTTATACAACGTTGCTTGCCATGAAAATAGAGTACTTCGACACGATCTTTTTGTGGTTGTTGTTCTTGGGCTTTGCTGCCTTTTGTGTTTTTGTTGCCGCATGCGAAAAGGCCGAGACACATTGTTAACAATAGAATTACTTTCATAACGTTTTAATTTAATTGATTGTTATTGATATTAATTTATTATGTTTGTATTTCGTCAAATTACGAACAATATAACTAATAAAATAGTTGTTACTAACAACAACTATTTTTTTTCGTGTTGTCATGATCAAATAAGCGTACGAATAAATTCTTGGCGATGGCCCAATTCTCTCGATTAATGCAGTAACGAACCTTGGGAGGCTCGATGGAGCCTTGAATTAGTCCTGAATCCTTTAACTCTTTCAAATGTTGGGAAACGGTGGCCTTCGATATGGGTAAGACCTCATGAATGTCACCGAAGAAACAGCAATTCTGTTTGGCCAAAAAGTTAAGTATGGCAATTCGTGCCGGGTGCCCCATTGCTTTTGCGAAACGGGCGAGCTGTTCTTGATCTGTGGTGTATTCTTTCGTTTCCATGTTTGGTTTTATTTATTGTTCGTAAAATTACGAATAATATTGGTTCAAACCAAACAGATGGATAATATTTTTTTATTATAATAAAAGAATTTGATTATCAGATTTTACGCTCGATCTCCCGGAGATTTTCCATTTTCTTTTTCTGCAAGACACCTTGGATGTCTTCTAAGTGTTCCTTTACTTTCTTGTTACCGAATTCGTAAACCTTGTGGACGAGTCCGGTAAGAAAATCACGGTCGTGGGACACGACGATCAAGGTACCATCGAACTCTTTCAAGGCATTTTTCAAAATGTCCTTGGTACGGAGGTCGAGGTGGTTCGTAGGCTCGTCGAGAATCAACAGGTTCACGGGAGAGAGCAACAACTTGATCATGGCCAATCGGGTACGCTCTCCACCGGACAGAACTTTCACCTTTTTGTCGATGTCGTCACCGCTGAACATGAAAGCTCCCAGCATATCCTTGATTTTGTGTTTCAATTCCATGGGGGTTACGTCGTCGATGGTCTGGAAAACGGTAAGACTTTCGTCCATGAGAGAGGCTTGGTTTTGGGCGAAATATCCAATTTTCACGTTATAGCCTAATGTCAGTTTTCCGGTATAGGGAATTTCACCCATGATACATTTTACCAGCGTGGACTTGCCTTCCCCGTTACGACCGACAAAAGCGACTTTCTCTCCTTTTTCGATCGTGAAGTGGGCATCTTGGAACACGATGTGGCCGTCATAGTCTTTCGTAAGCTCTTCCGCGATCACCGGGTATTTACCGGAGTTTGGAGCGGGTGGGAATTTCAATCTCAGAGCGGAAGTGTCTTCCTCGTCAACTTCTAGTATTTCCAGTTTTTCCAACATCTTCACGCGGGATTGTACCTGTAAGGTTTTGGAATAGGTTCCCTTGAAACGCTCGATAAATTCTTTCGTCTCGGCGATCATTTTTTGCTGTTCGTCGTAGGCCTTTTGTTGTTGTATGCGTCGTTCTTGGCGTAGTACAAGGTATTGGGAGTAATTTACCTTGTAATCGTAAATGCGGCCCATGGTGACCTCGATAGTTCGGGTGGTGATGTTGTCAACAAATGTCCGGTCGTGGGATATTACGACAACAGCTTTCCCGTTATTCACGAGGAAGTCCTCCAGCCATTGAATCGAATCGATGTCAAGGTGGTTGGTAGGCTCGTCAAGTAGTAACACGTCCGGGTTTTTAAGCAACATCTTTGCCAACTCAATGCGCATACGCCAACCTCCACTGAAATCGGCTGTCGGACGATTGAAATCTTCCCGTTGGAATCCGAGTCCCAACAATACTTTTTCAACATCCGCCTCGTAATGCGTGGAGTCTATGCTGTAAAATTTCTCGCTGAGGGCGGATACGTCTTCAATGAGTTTGTAGTACTCTGGAGAATCGTAGTCCGTTCTTTCGGTAAGTTGTTGATTCAGCCGTTCAATTTCTTTCTCCATCTCGAAAAGGTGGGCAAAAGCCTGTGCCGTCTCATCGAAAACGGTTCTTTCGTTATGGGTCATTAAATGCTGCGGTAGATAAGCGATAACAGTTTCTTTCGGGTAGGAAATATTTCCCCGGGAGGCTTGGCGTTCTCCCGCTAGAATTTTTAATAACGTGGATTTACCTGCCCCGTTCTTTCCCATGAGGGCAATCCGGTCTTTGTCGTTGATAACAAAAGAAATATCTTTAAAAAGTGCTCTGTCTCCAAATTCTACTGTTAATCCGTCTACTGAAATCATATTTAATTGAAAATTGAAAGTTGAAAATTGAAAATGGATTTACATTTTCAAATAGCGGTGCGAAGATAAAATAATTTGTTTAGATTTTTTTTCAAGGGGAAATTTAAAATGGTGGAAAATAACGAGCGGGGAAATTATCTATGGAATAATTTCCGGTGTAATACCTTGGAGCAAAGGAAGAAATTCCGTGTTAATCTCGGTGCATTTTCGGAACATCTTCGGTGCAATTTCGCTCAGCGGGCGAAGTTGGAGCGGGAGTGAGAGGACGGTGGGGGAAAGGAAAGTACTTTTTCTGTAGGTATTACAGCGGGAGTGTAGGGGATGTGTTCTGAAACTGGTGTGGGGGTAAATGTCGTTTGTGTAGTAATTTATGTTGTTTGTGAGAATATGACGTCGTTTATGAAATGAATTCGTTGAGAAGAGATGGGAAAGGTACTTTTGTCATGGTAATTAAAAAAATAAAGATTGTATGGCAAAGACTGAACAAGAGATTAGAGGTAAAGTTGGTAATATGGTTTTCTACAAGGTTGGTAATGAAATCCGGGTGAGAAGTACAGCGAATGATTTTCAAGATGCCGATTCGGAAGGACAACATCCCGGAAGATCCCGGTTAAGAGTGGCAACTCTTTTTTATCAACGGTTAACGAAGACGATTTCTAGGAGAATATGGAAATTAGCGGCGACAGGGACAAGTCAGAATGGTTTTAATCTTTTTATGAAGAAAAACATGATGGTATTTACCCCGTGTGGAAATGTGGGGGATTTTTCTCGCTTGTGTTTGACAGCAGGAGTTTTGCAACAAGTGAATCACTTGGAAGTAACGGCAGATGATGCGGGGCGGGTTACTTTGACGTGGGAGGTGGGGATCAATTCGCCTTCAGCCGGGGATGAGGATCGCTTACGGGTGATCGTGTTGTTGAGTGACCGTTGTTTTTCTCCTTTTGTCGTGGAAGGAGTAGATGCCCGGAGAAAGGATGGGAGTATGACATTTCAGCTGGAACGGGCAGGGGGACAGATAGCACATTTGTATTGTTTTTTCTCGGGGGAAGGAGGAATGACCTACTCTTCGAGTCAGTACGTGAGAGTGGGCGGGTGAGATTGTTCGTTTGTCGATCAATTTTGGCTCTCTTTTTGCAGGATATTTTGCGAGTGTAATTTTTGTTATAATATTTAAGAACAAATTAAAAGGAATCGTCGTACAATAGAGTTACGAATAAATTATTGTTATGATGGAAATATCAGATATAGGATTGATCGGATTGGCGGTAATGGGTGAGAATTTGGCTTTGAACTTGGAAAGTAAAGGGTACACGGTCTCTGTTTACAACCGGGTTCACCCGGACCGGGAAAGCGTGGTAACCCGTTTCGTGGAAGGGCGAGGGAAGGGAAAGTGTTTTCACGGGACCTATACAATTGAAGAGTTCGTGGAGTCCATACGCTTGCCGCGGAAGATCATGTTAATGGTGAAGGCCGGAGACCCGGTTGACGAGTTGATCGGGCAGTTACTCCCGTGGCTTTCTCCGGGGGACGTTATTATTGACGGGGGAAATTCGGATTACCATGATACGGAACGTCGGGTGAAAATGCTGGAAGAGAAGGGCCTCTATTTTATTGGAGCCGGGATTTCCGGGGGAGAGGAGGGGGCGTTGAACGGGCCTTCCATTATGCCGGGTGGTTCGGAGACGGCTTGGCCGTTAGTGAAAGATATACTACAGTCGATTGCGGCAAAACTGGAAGACGGTTCTCCTTGTTGCGAATGGATCGGTCCCGGTGGGGCTGGGCATTACGTGAAGATGGTACATAATGGGATCGAGTACGGGGATATGGAACTGATTGCAGAGGCGTATTCTATGTTGAAGAAAAGAACCGGGTTGGATAATGACGGCTTGGGAGATATTTTTGAGTTGTGGAACCGGGGAGAACTGAATAGCTTTTTGATCGAGATTACTTCACATATTTTGCATTACAAGGAAGAGAATGGAGACTATTTGTTGGATCATATTCTGGATGTGGCCGGGCAGAAGGGAACGGGAAAATGGAGTGTGATGGCGGCCTTGGATGAGGGGGACCCGTTGACGCTGGTGTCGGAGGCGGTGTTTGCCCGTTTCATGTCGTCCTTGGTGAACGAAAGAGAGAGAGCGTCCGTACAGTACCCCTCGGGTAAAGTGGGAGATATGGAGGCTTGCATTACCTTGAACACATCTGGAATCGAGGCGGTGAGAGATGCCTTGTATGCGGCGAAACTGATCTCTTACGCGCAGGGGTTTTCCTTGATGCGCAGGGCCTCCGAGCGAAATGGCTGGAATTTGGATTACGGGACAATCGCTAAAATATGGAGAAAGGGATGTATCATTCGCTCTGTATTCTTGGAGAGGATTACTCAAGCATTCACGAAGAGTCCGGGATTGCAGAACTTGTTATTCGATGCTTTTTTCCACGAGAGAATGGAGAATGCTTTGCCGGCTTTGCGGGGTGTGGTCGTGGATTGCGTGTTTAACGGTATTGCGGCTCCTTGTTTCTTCTCGGCACTGAGTTATTTTGACGGGTTACGTAATTTTAATTCCGCAGCGAATTTGATACAGGCGCAACGGGATTATTTCGGGGCGCATACTTACGAACGTACGGATGCCGAAAGGGGTAAGTTTTTCCATACCGACTGGACGGGAAAAGGTGGAAAGACGGTTTCAGGAACTTATAATGTGTAATTATGAATAGACCGGAGGATCAGGTATTAGTCATATTCGGGGCATCGGGTGATTTAACCAAACGAATGTTGATGCCCTCTTTATACGAGTTACATGTACGGCAGATGTTGCCGGAGCGTTTTGTTATTTTAGGAACCTCAAGGAAATCCATGAGTGATGAGGAGTTCCGTTTGTCGATCCGTTTGATGTTGGAGGAGTTGAAAGGGGAAAAAGGACTGAACGGGGAAGAGGTTAATCGTTTCTTGCAGAAGGTGTACTACCAGCCTTTTGATCCGGTAGAGGGAGCCGATGAATTGGGGGAACGGGTGATGTTTTTGATGGAGGAATATGCTATTCCGATGCGGGTGGTGTATTATTTGGCAACTCCGCCAAATTCCCAGCAGGCAATCACGAAATACATTGGAAGAAGTTGTCTGTTTGGCGTAAAGGAACGGGGTGGATGGCACCGGATCGTGGTGGAAAAGCCTTTCGGAACAAGTTTGGAGACGGCGAAGGAGTTGGATAAATCCTTGTTGCAAGTGTTCTGTGAACAGGAGATTTATCGTATCGATCACTTCTTGGGGAAGGAGACTGTACAGAATATATTGGTCTTACGTTTTGCGAACGAAATATTCGAATCCCTATGGAATCGGAACTACGTGGATTACGTGGAAATATATGCCTTGGAATCGCTCGGGATCGAGAATCGGGGGAAGTATTACGAGACAGCGGGGGCTTTACGGGATATGGTGCAGAACCATTTGATGCAGTTGTTGGCTTTCGTGGCTATGGAATCCCCGGCGACGATGGAGCCAGAAGTGATTCGGGACGAGACTGTGAAGGTGTTACGTTCGCTTCGGCAGTGGAAAGGGGAGGATATTCCCCGTAATGTTGTTCGAGCTCAATACGTGGCAGGAGAATCGAAGGGGCAACCCGTGGTTGGGTATTTACAAGAAAAGGATGTTGCCCCGAATTCCGACATGGAGACTTACGTGGCGTTGAAAGTGTTTATTGATAATTGGCGCTGGAGTCATGTGCCGTTTTATATATATACAGGTAAGCGATTGAAAGACAAACGTTCCGGGGTGGTAATTCATTTCAAGTCCACGCCGCATAAGTTATTTCAGGGGCAATGCGAGGGTTCGTCTTGTAACCAGTTGATTATTCGTATGACACCGGATGAAGGGGTGATGTTGAAGTTCGGGTTGAAAATGCCGGGTGGCGGTTTTACGGTGAAACAAGTGGGGATGGATTTCCTGTATGCCTCGCTTTGTAACAATTATCTGCCGGGAGCCTACGAGCGTTTGTTGCTGGATGCCATGCAGGGAGATTCGATGCTTTACACGCGGGATGATGCCTTGGAGGCCAGTTGGAAGTTTATCGATCCGATCGTGAACTATTGGCGGGAACATCCGGGAGAGCATTTACGAACGTATGCTGCGGGAAGTGAGGGGCCGGATTTGAGTGATGTGTGGGATGTGGCTCCACCTGTTTCGAAAGAAGATAAAAATGTTTGTTGGTTATGATATTAGATTCACACACGGGATTAGTGCTTGAAGGTGGCGGGATGAGAGGCGTCTTTACTGCCGGAGCGTTGGATTTTTTGATGGATAAAAAGGTTTATTTCCCTTATACGATCGGTGTTTCTGCTGGGGCGTGTAACGGGCTTTCCTATGTATCCCATCAACGGGGGCGGGCGAAGACGTGTAATATTGATTTGTTGGATAAGTACCATTATATCGGGTTCCGTTATTTTTTCACGAAACGGAATATCATGGATTTTGATCTTATTTTTGATGAATTCCCGACCCGGATTATCCCGTATGATTATGATACTTACTTTACTTCTCCGGAGCGTTTCGTGATGGTGACGAGTAATTGCAGGACGGGCGAGGCGAATTATTTCGAGGAAAAGCATGATCCGGTACGTTTGCTGAATATTTGTCGGGCCTCTTGCAGTCTGCCTTTTGTTTGTCCGATCTCTTACGTGGACGGGGAACCCATGTTGGACGGGGGAATCTGTGATGCCATCCCGATCCGGAAGGCAATAGCTGACGGGTTCGATCGTAACGTGGTGATCCTAACTCGTAATAAAGGTTACCGGAAAGATGAAAAAGAAAAGTCTTTGCCTTGGTTTATGTATCGTAAGTATCCGGCGTTACGGGAGAGCTTGAGAATAAAGAATAAACGTTATAACGAGACGCTGGATTTTTTGGAACAGTTGGAACGGGAGAAAAAAGTAATCTTGATTCGTCCGGAGAAACCGTTGGAGGTGGATCGGATTGAGCAAGACGTAACGAAATTAACGGACTTGTATAATCAGGGATACGAATGTGCCCGTAAAGTATTTAGTATTTAATATTGCGGTTATGGAAGAGCTTACATTGACAACACCTTCTATTTTATTCTCGGCTATATCGTTGATCATGCTAGCTTATACGAATCGTTTTCTGGCGTATGCCCAAGTGATTCGGAATTTGAAGGGAGAACATGAGAATCGGCCGAGTGCGATGACCAAGTTGCAACTGGATAATTTACGGAAGCGGCTTTACATGGCTCGATCGATGCAAATTTACGGGGTGATCAGTTTATTACTTTGCGTGGTTTGTACCTTTTTTATCTATATCGGTCTACAAACTTTGGCCGTTTACACGTTCGGTGTGGCTTTGTTGCTGTTGGTGATTTCATTGGGAATTTCCGTGAAAGAGATATTGATTTCGGTGAAGGCGTTGGAATTTAGGTTAGATAACGTGACCCCGGAGGAAGAGAAGAAATAAAAGTAGTAATCTATTGTTGTATGCATGACGGATTTGTGATAATATTGCATTATTGTGATAAATTGGTTGAAAAATAAATTCAAAATATTGCAAGATTGGAATAAATGTTTTAACTTTGTCAAGAAGACAAATTAGAACTTTAGAAAACAGTCGGCTCCTGGCAGAGATCATCACACCAGAACAGAAATACTGCCTTCTTTTCGATACCATATCATTCCCGACTGTTTTCTTCTTCTTATAAATTTTGATTTAGGTCAATGAGAATTGTTGTGTAAATCTGTATTTTCGCGTTGAAATTAGGATGATATGATAAAAGCTGTATTTTTTGATATTGACGGGACGTTGGTTAGTTTTAAGACACATCGGGTTCCGGATTCTACGAAGAGAGCGATTGCAATTTTGCGTGCCAAAGGTATTCGGGTATTCATTGCAAGTGGGAGGCAATTGTTGGCTATTAATAATTTAGAAGACCTGCAATTTGACGGTTATGTTACTTTAAACGGGGGTTATTGTATTGTGGGGGAGAAAGTGATTTATAAGCATAGTATGCCATCGGAAGATATGGTTTCTTTAGTGCGATACATGGAAGAACAAGAGAGTTTTCCCTGTATTTTTGTGCATGAAAATGCATTTTATATTAATTACACGAACGAACGGACGAACGAGGTTTTTCGTTTACTGAACTTCCCGCAACCACCTAGTCTGCCTTTACGGGAGGCTGTCGAAGGAGAGGTTTTCCAGTTGGTGGCATTTTTCACGAAAGAACAGGAGAATGCGATTATGGCTGCCATGCCTCATTGTGAGGCAACCCGGTGGAATCCATTGTTCTCGGATATTATTCCGAAAGGAAGTAGTAAGCAAGTGGGGGTAGATAGAATGTTGGATTATTTTGGAATATCATTGGAGGAATCGATGGCTTTCGGGGATGGGGGAAATGATGTCCTCATGTTGAAACATGTCGGGATCGGGGTGGCTATGGGAAATGCGGGAGATGAAGTAAAGCTGGCAGCGGATTATGTTACTGATTCCGTGGATGAGGATGGAATTGAAAAGGCTTTACTGCATTTCGGGGTGATTTAGCTGTTGGGGAATTTATTGTTGAGATATTTGAAAGTCCGAACTTATAAAAGTTCGGACTTTTGCTCTAAAAAAGGGGGTGTCCACTTTTTTAGTTGCTGGTTGCTACATATTAACCTAAAACTTAGTCTTGTTTTTTATCTATGATTTCCCGAATCTCATTCGTGATCTGCGTGTCTGTCAAATGATTTTCTTTTAACAGTTCTTCCAGAACAAAGCGATCGGCAAATTCTTTCTTCAGACCGTAGTTCTTGACCTTCATCTCGGAATCCCCGTAATAGCGGGCAATCTTTTCCCCGAAACCACCATCCAGTACACCGTCTTCCAACGTGATCACCAGCTGGTGATTGGCCTTTAAATCTTCCAGCATCTGTTTGTCAAGTCCCGTGATATAACGGGGATTGATCAGTGTGGCCCGGATGCCGGTTGCCTCTTGCAACTTTTGACACACGGATTCTCCCAAAGGGTAGAAATTTCCAAGTGCGATGATGGCCACCCGTTCTCCTTGACAGGTAATTTTATAACGGTTTAATTCGCTATAATCCGAGTCAAAGGTCTCTCCGCTTTCGATAACAACCGGTCCCGGAACACGAATGGCTACGGGATGTGTCGTTTGTTTGATACCCCATTCCAACATGGCGAAGTATTCCTCTTTGCAAGTCGGGGCCAAGTACACTATATTCGGAATATTGCTGATAAGTGGAATATCAAAGAATCCGAGATGAGTTTCATCATTCATTCCGGCAGAACCTCCAAGAAATACCGAAATGACTGCCGGGTTCCGGTTGATACATAAATCTTGTGACAATTGGTCATAGCACCGCTGGATAAACGTGCTGTAAACACCGTACACGGGTCTCCCGCCATTAGCAGCGATACCGGATGCGAGAGCCACGGCATGTTCCTCGGCGATCCCCACGTCAACGAATTGTTTTCCGGCTTGTTGTCTGCGTTCGGGATTAAAACCGATTACCGCGGGTGTTCCCGAGGAAATAGCCACCACGGTAGGGTCTTTTTGCATTTGCTCCAGCAGGAATTTTCCCGTCAGGTTACAGTAATCTTCCATGTTTCCCCCGTCAGACAAAGGTTCTCCGGTTTCCAGTTTAAATGGCATACCCCAGTGGAATCTTTCCTTGTAGGTTTCTGCGGGAGTGTATCCTTTTCCTTTTAGCGTGTGGATATGCACAACGACAGGACGAGAAGCGTCTTTTACTTGAGTGAAAGCATGTATCAAGGTGGTGATATCGTTTCCATTTTTCACGTAAATATAATCAAGGCCGAGAGACTTGAAAAAATTGCAAGGTGCTTGGCCGTCAGTGTCCCTCAAGGTTTTCAGGTTTTGGTACAAACCGCCATGATTTTCGGCAATAGACATTTCATTGTCATTAACGACCACGATCAGGTTGGTACCTGTTTCTCCTGCATTACTTAATCCTTCATAAGCCTCTCCACCACTCAGGGAACCGTCACCGATCACGGCGATAATGTTTTCATGATCACTTTTTAAATCTCTGGCTTTGGCTAGCCCACAGGCAAGGCTCACGGAGGTTGACGTGTGACCGATCGTGAAGAAATCGTGTTTACTTTCTTGCGGGTTGGTATAACCGGATACCTCATCATACTCTTCCGCATGCAGGAAGGCATCCTTACGTCCGGTTAACATTTTGTGGGCGTAACTTTGGTGCGATACATCATACACGATTTTGTCCACTGGCGAGTTGAACACGTAGTGTAGGGCTATCGTGGCTTCAACCATTCCCAGGTTAGGGCCGATGTGTCCGCCATGGACACTTAGTTTCGTTAGTAAAGCGTGGCGAATTTCTTCCGCCAGTATATTTAAATTTTCGATGGAAAGATGCTTCACATCTTCCGGGGAGTTAATGTTTTCTAGATACATAGTTTTATAAATTTATACTCGTTTTCCTGTTTCGTATGCTTCCTGCATGGCCGGATTTCCTTTGATTTCTCCGACGTGCCATACGCCAAGTCCGAAGATAACCCCTTTGATGGTGGGATTCTCCAGGCAATCAAGAAATCCTTGGAACGTGTCCACGGTACGCATCATTTTTTCTTTATCATCTTCTGCTGCCGTAATGATGAAATAGAATTCTTTGTCGTTCATTTCCGTGTAGAGACCGCAGCATCGGTCAATCAAGGTTTTCATCTGGGCACTCATCGTGTAGAAATAGACAGGTGTTGCCATGACGATAACATCTGCTGCCACCATCTTGTCAATGATCTCCGCGGCATCATCTTTTTGCGGACAGGGTTTATGATGCAGGCTACACGTGCTACATCCTGTGCAGTAGTTAATCTTTTTATCTCGTAAAAAAATCTTTTCAACTTCATTTCCCGTTTCTGTAGCTCCTCGCAGAAATTCGTCGCACAAGGTGTCGGAGTTTCCGCCTTTTCGGGGACTGGAAGAAAGGATTAAAATTCTTTTTGCCATAATATGATTTTTATAATGATTATTCTAGTATGTTGTGTTCATAATTTTATGCTACAAAATTACATTGCTTCTGTCGTTTCATTTGTATATAAATTACAGAGATACATACCCCAATTACAGATTTTGCTATTTGCGGTAGAGAAGGAGGGGGTGGAATAGAAAGGTTTTATTCCTCAGAATTTGCTAATGCCTCCCGTTCTTTCTTTGTCAGGCTTTTGACTACAATGTCGTAGGATTTTTTGACCAGCTCTTTGATTTCCTTATCCGGTATGTCTTGGTTAAAATAAACGCTAATCCAGTGTTTTTTATTCATGTGCCATCCGGGTTTTATGCCTGTATACGTGGCTCGTAATTCTTCCATTTCATCCGGATTGCATTTGATACAGCAAAAATCAAATACTTCGATATTTACAAAGCAAAACCATTTGCTTGCCACGTAAAAACATAGAACGTCCTGACTGTATTTATCGGGAACATTCGGAAAGGGCATCTTTTCGTGTACTCCTTTCAATGACAAGCAATATTCTCTGAATTCTTCGATATTCATGTTAACAAGATTATTCTACAAATTTCATACCATGGTGATATATGGATTATAAGAATTCTTCTAAAAATGGGAGTATAGAAGAATGTGAAAAACAAAATTGTACTCTTTTTTGATGGTTGTAAAATTTTATATCTATATTTAAAACGTTGAAAAGTACCAAAGAATAATGTTTCAAGCAAAAGAAAATATAATCCAGGATTTTATTGACGGGAAAGAGTCTGCTTTTAAAGAAATTTACGAAAAGTATGTTTCTACTTTACGTTATTTTGGAAACAAATTTTTACCTGATGAACGGGCAATCGAGGATATTCTTCAAGATACCTTTGTGTCTCTTTGGGAAAATAGGAGAAAGTTTAACGATGAACTTACGATAAAAAGCTTTCTATATACAGGTGTTAAAAATCGTTGTTTGAATAATCTTCGTCATGAAAAAATTAAACAGAAATATGCTGAAGGATTTGTGGAAGAACCCTCGGAAAGTTTTCTTGAAAATGTAATTAAAGCTGAACTTTTCGAAATGTTACATCATATCTTTGATGAATTACCTCCTGCTTGTAAAGAAGTGTATCAGCTCAGTTTGGAGGGGAAAAAACACGAGGAGATAGCTAAGCAACTTCATATTTCTATTAATACGGTGAAAAAATACAAGAATAATGCTAATCACTACATGCGTAACCGGATTAAGGATTTTAATCTTTTCCTTTTGTTATTGAAAAACAATATTTTATAGGTTGAAGTTAAAAAAAAGATTATTTTTTTAATATATTGCTATACACCAAACGCTAGTTCAAGTGTTTTAGATGTAAAAATAAGGCATGAACTTTCATTTGGAACATCACATTGCGGAACTTTTATACGGGAGTATACGAGGAGAGTTATCTGATTTTGAGAGAGAAGAACTGAATCAATGGCGATCTGATTCTCCAATGCATGAAGCTCTTTTTATGCGTCTACAAGATGATGGATATATAGACGAAGAGTTGGGAATCTTTATTAAAGGTGAAGAGAAAAACTCCGTTTTATGGGAACGTATTCGTGAAAACAGCATTCTTCGAAAGAGAAAAAGATTTATTAGATTTTCTCGTTGGGGTGCGGCAGCTGTTTTATTATTGGTGATTTGTGTTTCTTTATTTATAAAGAAGGGGGAACAGGAAGTTGTTCCGGTTGCAATTCAAACGATATTACCGGGAAGTCATAAGGCAACACTGCTTATGGAAAATGGGGAGGAAATAGAACTTTCAGATTCTGTTCGGATGTCTATTGAACAGGGAATTATTGCTTCAAATAATCAATTGGAGTATGGTGATTCGGTAAAAGAATTAGCTTCGGGGTATTATCATGTTTTAAAGATTCCAAGAGGGGGAGAATATCGTTTGAAACTTTCAGACGGAACTATAGTGTATTTGAATTCAGATAGTGAACTTCGTTATCCGGTAAACTTCAGTGCAACTTCTCGTGAAGTAGAGTTAAGAGGAGAGGCTTTTTTTGAAGTAGTAACAGATCCGCAAAGACCGTTTGTTGTGAATGCAGAACAAGTGCGGGTTAGGGTGCTAGGTACTTCTTTTAATGTAAATACTTACGATAAAAATTATATAGAAACAGTTCTTGTAAAGGGGCGTGTCGGGTTGCAGATGGAGGGGAATACTCAAGAGTGGCAAATTAAGCCCAATGAATTGGTTCGTTATGATCGAAAAAATAAAACGATGGAAGTGAAAGAAGTGGATATTTTGCCTTACGTGACTTGGAAAGAGGGACATTTCTTGTTCAAAAATCAAAGTTTGGAGAAAATAATGGATATCATGGCTCGTTGGTATGATGTAAGTGTTGAATTTCAAGATGAATCAATAAGAAATCTTCATTTTACTGGAGATATCAAACGGCATGCGAATTTTTCTATTATATTGAAAGCTTTAACTTCTTCTGTAAATGTAAATTATAAATTGGATGGTCGAGAATTGATATTATATATGAAATAAATAAACGGAAGGTGCGGGAACACCTTCCGCTTTTACACTCTTCATGTGCAACGGGAATTGCCAATAAAAGAGAATTTATAAATTAAAGTAATTCAAAGTTATGAAAAAAAAGTGGTATTTACTTCTTTTTCCGAATTATCGGAATAGAAAAATTTTGAGGGTTATGAGATGGAATATCGTATTGATCCTTGTCTGTGTGTTACAAGTGGCTGCCATTGGGGTATCGGCACAAGAAAAGGTCTCCTTGAACCTGAAGGATGTGTCTGCAGAGCAAGTGTTTCGGGAGATCAAACGTCAAACGAAATATGATTTCGTGTATAATGAAGAGCAATGTAGGGATCTGGGAAAAATGAGCGTGAACGTGAAGGATGAACCTGTAGGTAAGGTGTTGGATAAGTTGCTTTTGGATAGAGGATTTTCATGGGATTTGCTTGAAGGAGGAATCATTTTGATAAAAGTGCAAAGTAAATCTCCGGATAAAAAGCAAGAATTTAAAATTACGGGGAAAGTGACAGATCAAAGCGTGGAGGTTTTACCGGG
>DYVS01000114.1:0-22404 GCA_020743075.1 Butyricimonas virosa
GGTGTAACGCTGCTGTCCCCGCACTCAACGCCACCACTTGTTTTCCCTCATTTTCAACTTTCAATTTCCCATTTTCAATTAAAAAGTCCCGTAGGGCTTTTTCAAAAGCGTTCACGTTTGGTCCCAGCGGAACGACCCAATTCGTGTCGAACGCTTCTTGTATAAATTCTTGTTCCCGTCCCCCCATATGAGCCAACGAGAGCCAAATTCTATTTTTCATCGAAAAAATTTTAGAAAATAAATTCATCGAGTCACAAACACCACTTACGCGACTCTTTTATATATATCTGATTTCAATGCTAGATATTCCACGAAAAATTATATTCCCCTATTCACTTTCCACTCAAAATACTCGTTTCGCAAGATTGCCACAGGCCATTCGTCATGATAAACATTATTTTTAAAAACACTCTGCCTGTAATTTCCTTCCACTTTCCATCCACATTTTGCATATAACTTTTGAGAAGCTATATTATATTCCAAAATACTACCATACAATCGATTTAGTTGTAACTCCTCAAAAGCATATTTCATTGTTGCGTACACGCTATCTGTCCCTATCCCAACCCCTTTAGGAGCATCATTACACAACTTAATTCCATGATCCGCGGAACGATTTTTCCAATCTATTCGAGTCAACGTCGAGATTCCAACAAATTTACCCTCGTACATGATTGCAAAACGAAAATTTTTATCATCACCAATAACCCGATTGTACCAATCTATTTGTTGTTTCTCTGAAATTGGGAAACTCCAACCGATAACCATTTTTTCCATTTCCGGGTCATTAATCATTTCACGCAAATAAGGCATGTCACCAGGTTCCAATGCTCTTAAAATAACTTTATTTCCATAAATATTCATACTTAAACATTTCAATATTCAATAAATATTTTTTTCAGATTCTAATACAATCGGTTCCGTGTCCACATCCCTAAAAAACACGTATGGCTTATCATAATGATGATAGCGATCTCTAGCAACATTGTCTGCATTACCATCTTCCATGATACGTATTGTATCCTCTATCAAATCAAAACCAACTTGAGCCATAACACCAGTATATGCCATGTGCCGGATGTTCACTTCCGTAACTTTCATATTGCCATCCTTATCTTCCTTGAGATCAAAAGATAAAATACCATGAGCCTGCACGTTCAACTTCTTGCACAAATATTGTATACAATCATCACAAAATTTATTGATACCATCCTCATCCAAAAAACGAGCGAAAGCGGTGTTACCCGTCACTCGAGAAGGAGCGATATTTGCCATCACGTACTCGACACATTCTAATGCCGCACCTTTCACGTACTCGTTATTATAATAAAGCATTTCGTTTGCCAAATGCCTTCCAGTTAAAAATTCACTAACCGTAAACTCTGGTATTTGATTGTTAATAAAAAGCCAACTTTTATAACTACTGAGACTTTCTAGTTTTAAAGATCCTAATCCCCCCGTACCCTCGGTTGCACGAATCCAACAAGGAAAGCCAATCTCTTTTTCCACGTCTTCAAACCGGGGATCCTCCTGTGTAACCTTAATCGTTTTGGGTATGAAATCCGTACCTTTCAGTAATTCTGCCATGATCGACTTGTCTCTTAACGATTCGGATAATAATTTACATCCCATGAGAACAGGACACGGGAATTTCCCATGTCTTTCAAAGTAATCACCCCATTCAACAATTTCACTTTCCGGCTGAACAAATGCGTAATCAATTCGTTTTTCTGCAACTAACTTTTCTATAAAAGGGAAATATTCGATATCGGTACACCGGGGACATACCGAATAGTCGTCCAACAACCCTTTCATGAAAAAGCCAATAGCTTTTTTATTTACATCAATTCCTATTAACTTGTAGTCTGGATGATTTCTTCGAATAGTCTTCGCTATTGAGCGAGGGGTAAGTCCTCCTATCCCCGTTATCAAAATTGTTTTCATATATTGGTTTTATTACAATAATTCTTTATTAAATCCACTATTTTTCTCATTTGTACTTCTCCATAGCGTTGGTCACAAACCAATGATAATTCACTATCATAGAAAAGATTTACTCGCATTGAATCAGGTAATGAATCACTTTTAGGCCAGTGTACAGGACAATAAACTTTATTGTCAACCAAGTAATCTCTCAGCGAATTTCTAATCTCTTTTTTTACAAGAATCGGAACAAATAAAGGAACATTAGCATTCTCGTGTTCAAACATCATTGATATGTTATTTAATTCGGATAGTCCATCATATAGTAATTTAGCGTTCTGATAACGACGTGTTTTTACCTGTTCGAAATCTTGTTCATGCAATAATCGTAACGACATTTTATCTATCGAGTAATTTTGATAATCACCTGATAACCTTTTGTTAAACGATGCGAACAAACGAAGAAAATTTTCTTTATCAATAACCGTATTACCTTGAAGATAATCGTATTTCATTCTCATGCCCTTGTACTTGCTTTCCGAAAAATCACATTCCTTTAAAAACGCTTGAAAGAAGCTCCCGTTTCTTTTAGAGACAATCGCACCCGTTGGAATCCCGATCCATTTCCTAAGACTACAAAACGTGTAATCCGAAATTAACGAGAGCGTGTGTTTATTATTGAAAAGGTCATGAGTTCTATCATAAAGGACGATCACTCCCTTTTTCTGCATGTTTACAACAACTTCAACATCAACACCTGTACTGAAACCAAAATAATTACAGATGTACAAGATATCCACGTTTAAAGTTGTATCAATATCACACTTGACTCTTCCATCCTCGTAAACTAAATCATAAAAAAGAACATTGACATCTCGATCTTTAAAAGGAAAGATCATGGAATCGCAACAGTAAGCCGGCATGTAAACCGTGGTAATTTTTCTATCATTCTCGATATCCTGGCAAATAAAATCTATGGCTGTTCTACCGGATAACAGTAATCGATTGTCCCCGTTAAAACCATTTTCTCTAAAATTATGACACACGCCATCATTAATAACGGTAATAACATCCTCAACCCAGAACTCGCTACCTATTTCTTCTATCACGTGCTTCATCAATCAAATCTTGTCGACCTTGCTCCTTCCATTGGGCAATTCTATAATCATGGAAATTAACCACCCCGCTCGTTTCTACCCCGACACACTCTCTTTTGAAAACCTTGTACACGGTAAGGAAGAATATTTTTACATCCATCCACAAGCTCATGTTATTCACGTATTCAATATCATAAGCCAATTTCCGATCCCACGTGATAGACTTCCGTCCATTCACCTGTGCCCAACCGGTAATCCCGGGACGCACGTCATGCCTACGTTTTTCGTCTTCGTTATAATAAGGAAGATACACTACAGCGAGAGGGCGAGGACCGATTAAAGACATGTCTCCTTTTAACACGTTTATCAATTGTGGCAATTCATCAATAGACGTCAAACGAATAAAACGCCCCACTTTAGTCAAGCGTTGCTTATCCGGCAACAATTTTCCCGTTGCATCCCGCTCGTCCGTCATAGACTTAAACTTGATCACTTTAAAAATCTTCCCGCTTTTTCCCGGGCGCTCTTGAAGAAAGAATGCTCCTGCCCCCTTGTTGGCAAAATGCAACCAGATTGCGATAACAAGCAATATTGGCCATACCACCAGTAACACCCCTAACACAAGAACAAAATCTATACAACGTTTAAAAAAATGCTTGTACATAAATTTCAATTTTCAAGCAAGTTTACTATAGCAGGATAAGTTTTCCTTCTATCAAAACGCTCATCACCCAGTTCTCCAGATCGCTTACCCATCCTGTCTCTCAAGTCTTTATCTAATACCAACTTTTCAATTGCATTTGCTACCTCATTGACATTTCCCACTTCACAATTTATTCCACACTTGTATAGTTCTATCAAATCACGATACTCTTTACTTTCTTGCGTGTTAATAACCGGAAGACCCGACAAGGCGTAATCTCCAACTTTATTTATAATACTACCAGCGGACCCTTTTTTTATTGGATTTATTGTGATATCACAGGAACATAACAATCCAACCATCTTTTCATACGACATTTTCCCTACAAATTCAGCATAAACTGATTTATTCTCTGCATATTTCTCGAATCTATTTTTTAACGGTCCATCTCCAATAACAACAAACTTCACTACATGAGAAAAGTTTTTTTCTTTCAACAAGCATAACGCATCCAAAACGCACTCTATATCATAACTAAAACTTAAAGTGCCTACATAACAAAGCCATATTTCACTGTCTTTTCGATCAAATCGATATTTCTTTCTAGCTCGATCAAAAACACCCCCATCAGTACCAAGATAAATACTCAAACTCTCTTTATCACGTTTATTTACTGCTAACGCTCTATTTCTATAAGTATCTGAAACTGCTATCACTCCATCCGCAGCCTTATAAATTTCATCCACGTACAATTTCATCGGGAATGATAACAAATTCCGCAACGATCGAGATTTTATAACCAATCCAAACGCTTCCGGCCATAAATCTTGAATATCAATAAAGAATTTCACATGATGCCTTTTCGAAAACCTTGCAGCTTCCCTTGCAGCCGTCAACGAAGGAACAGCACAGTAAATGTAATTTGGGACCGTATGCAATTCCAAATATTTACGAACGTTCTTTCCCCAACATCGATGACTATACAAGCGCCTAAAACTTATATTTTTCACGTATCCCGGTTCATGTATATAAATAATTTTTGACTCGTACGTCTTTACTGGTTCATCTTTATACTTTTTAGTTCCATGATCAAAATCACTCGTGATCAACTCTACACGAAATCCTCGCTTGGCAAACATCTCTGCCAAATAGAGGAAACGCCCATTCACTGTCCCATCAAACTTGCGACAGAAATTTGCAATGATAAATATTGTTTTCATTATAATCGTCCTAAACGGGAAGTTTACTTGCTTGAATAATATTAGATATCTTTTGATGAAAATCTTTTGCCAAAAGATCCCAATTATATTTTGCCGCTAAGAATCGAGCATTTTGAGATTTTTTATAAAAAAAATCCTTTTCTTTTATCAAACGTGATAAACATTCAACGATATCATCCACGTTATTTTCACATATCCAACCTGCACCAGCCTCCTGTACTTCATCCATCATATTCGTTCCCCGAGAAACCAGAACCGGTAAGCCATAAGATAAGGCTTCAATCAACCCCATGGGGTGCCCCTCAAAACGAGAAGTCATTACAAATACATCCGCATCAAGAATTACATTCTCTTTTTCTTTCCCCCCAATCTCACCCTCCAATCTTATAATATCTCCTATCTCATATTCTTCAATTAACGCTTTAAACTTATCTGCATTCTCACCTTGAGGTCCGTAACAACTAACCTCAAATTTTATTTTTCTCAATTCTTCTTTGATTCGTTGACACGCTTGTACCAACAAATCCAATCCTTTATGATAGATATCTATACGTCCAATAAATAATGCTTTTATGCCAACCTCCGAAAAACATTCCTTTTTCAAAATAGGTTGGTGGAAACCATTAGGAATTATAATATAGTTAGGATTCATTTTTTTTGAATCAAGATACTCGTTATGTGTCAAATACTGTATAACTCGTGCATGTTTCACAAATGAATCAAACAAAAGTAGATGAGCGATTTTCTTTTTAAACCAGCTATGATTATGCAGAGCTTGCCTTGTCAAAGATCCACGAGGGATTATAATATATGGTATTTTTTTCCACCGAAGTTCATGGGAAAATAATACTTCCTTTAAAGAATAAAATCCTTCAAAAACAACAACATCCGGGGCTTTAAAAACACCTGGCATTTTTTTTAAAGATAAAGCTTCAAATTCACAAATATTGTGATAAACTTTTACTTTTGTCCAATGATTCAATTCTGCAGGAGTAATGTTAATCCATAATACATTATCGATCTTTGATTGAGCTTCAATACTTGCCGGAACGCTCCAATTCGGTCCCGCTGATATTTTGTTACTTAAATGTGAAATGTATAGAATATTCATAAATGAATAATGTTTATACTAATTGATTATATAAATTTCAAACTACACAAATCACCTCTTGTACAAGCAATAAACAACAAACCAAAACTTACAATCTTAATCAATCTTCTTAGTTTATGTTTAAATGTATCAGGACACCGTTGTGAAATAAATATCATCAATAACAAGGGCATATCTAAAATTGCAATAAGCCAACTCAATCTTAAACCAATATTGAATTCGATTAATATCGCAACTAGAACAATCAATGTTAAGAACAGCATAAAGCCCATAAAAGCTCGATAGTCTTCTTTTTCTTTCTTATGCACATCCAATCCGGACACCCTATTAATTTTCAAATAATACACCGAAAGTATATACAGCGTTATAAATAGAACGATCAAACTCAAAACGAACTCCCATATATAAAAATATCCTATTGATGCTTGTGAATAAGACAAGTAATCTGCACCTTTCTCTATAGCAACCTGAATATAAACTCGTCCATATGCGTATGCAACAATCGCAAGTACTATTACTCCAACACTCGAAAACAAACGATTTCGACCTTTCCTTCCTTTCAAAACATAATAAACGATAAAAATCATTACTGCGGCCATCCCTGCAGTATGTATCAACGCCGCAATTATCAATAATGGGAAATACTTAATAAAGCTTTTATATTCTACCAATTCCTTATAAATACAAAGTGCAATAATAGCCATAGAAAGCATGGTTCTAATATTTGCTATTGTCATCATCAAAAGTCCTCTAGACATAAAAAAAAGAAGAACTAACGCTATATCTTTTTTAGAAATTATCTTTCTTTCATATATAGACTTTAATAATGTAAAGCATAAACCAAAAGTTAGAAATGCATTAATAAAAGGTAACCACCTATCATCACCTAAATTACCTACAACATGATAATAAAGTGCCGTTACAGGTGTTCCACTTGCCATAATTGCTGTCCACGACTCTTGTTCGTTAAGAACATATTCAGCATATAGGTGTACTACTGGATATATTCTTGTTAAGTCAGAACCTCCCATTGGCACATAAAAAAATCCCATAAGTGCTAATGCAATCGTGTAAATATTCAATGGAATAGACCATCTTTTCGTCCTAGGAATCAAATAATATACAATGATCAGCAATAATGCGTACGTACCAACACCTACTATTCTTGGAATTAAATACATTCCCTTACTTTTGAACAAAAGTTAAATTTTAGATAAATCAATCCAAGAACCAATTTCTTCGTCAAAACTTTCTGGATCAAATTTTTCAAAACCGCTGCCTGGATAAAATGTAAGTTCTCCAAATTTCAAACCTTCAGGAAGAATATAGAAATCAATTCTTACAAAAGGAATATTTTTAGATAACACCCTGGCTCTATCAAGAAGCTCATCTAAAAGCTGTGGTTTCTCTATTTGAATTTCTTCATGACTAGGATCATTAATTGTTGTCCCTTTCATGTATTCCCACAATGGGGTATACCAATTAGATTTATAATCTGTTTCCACATCATAATTTACTTTAATTAATTTAGGTTCTCCATTACAACAAAAAACCTTGTAATCTTTTAACCCCATTTCGGATTCACATTCCAAACATTCTTCTGCAATTATACGAGGCTTAACATTTTTATAAGGCCATTCTCTGTATTGCTGGTAAATATTGGATTTTAATGCGAAGTTGAGTTTCTGGGAAACAGACTTTATATCAAGTACAGACTTATCTTTACATACAAATACACCTCCGCCTCCGCCACCATTACTAGCTTTAATAACAAACTTATCTGGTAATGTTTCCCACTCAATATTTTCCACTTTATCCCAAACACCCAAAGTTGGGATAATATACTTTTCACCAATCATTGAGGCCACGTATCTTTTAACTGATATCTTATCAACCATTTTCGTGTATTCTGGGTCACGATCATAAAGTTTCAGCCACTGCAATTTTTCCGAAAACGCTTTTGGATTTTTCAATCTCAATCTTTTACCCATTTCCAAGTAATAGATCAACTTTAAATAAAAACAATCTCCCGGAAATAAGAAATATAATTTTCTGCATATTGCGGCAATAATATGCGCAGGATGTTTTAATTTTTGTACTAATGATTTGTGTTGCATGCTAACTAAATTGTTTTTTTATTTTTAACGCATAATACATTGGAAGGACACCTATCAAAAGACTCGATACCATGTAAGTAATCGAGGCTCCGATGTAAGAAAAATAATATATAAGCGGAAATGCTATAACAAAACCACAAACAGAAGCCGCTATCGTGAGATTCCTCAATAATTTTTCACGATGTAACACGATCAAGTAGTTCTGACCATAAACAGAATCCATGTTCGTAAATAATAATGCAAATGCCGTAATTCTCAGAACAATAATTGCATCACTATACCCCTCACCAAAAAATAACCTAATTAACAAGGGTGCGAAAACAAATAATATCAAACTACCCAATCCGGATACTCCCAAATTGAATTTAGCGTATAAAGAATGATACTCTATCTTTCTAGAAAGATACGGGAAGAAAACATTGGTAAGAGTATTTAAAACCGTGTACGCAACTTGCCCGAACTTTCGTCCCGCATAATAAATCCCGTTTGCCGTATCTCCTCCCAAAAATCCTAACAGCAAAACTGAAAGGTTATTATACAAGTTCGGCATCAACGTGTTAATGAAGACATCCGTACTCCCCTTCATTGTAAAGATTATCGTTCGAAATGCCGGTTTATATAGACGATATTTCCATTTCACAAAAATAAAATACAAGGCAATAGTCCCTGATAAAAGATATCCTGAGGCTACCAAGACTGGCTGTAGGATATAATCATCTTTATCCTTTATAAAGATAAAGATTGCTATAGTAAATATCAATTTAGAAAGCACATTCAGTATAGTAGAATATTTCATCCTTTCTAAACCTAAAAAAAACCAAGCGGGGAAGAGTATATGCCCGGGAATATATAAAAAGGTGTATAATATGATCACATAATTTTCACGGAACTTGGGAACGATCAGCAACAAGAGGATCAATACCAAAAAAGAACAAAACATCAAAAAAATTCTTGACCAAAAGATATCTGAAAATATTTTGGAGACTTCCTTCTTGTCATCTCTAGCTTGCGCCACATCCCTCGCCCCGGTCATATCAAATCCCCAATCCGCAATGGTTTGAATCCAAATAATAATTGCCGCCGCAAAAGAAATCTTTCCCAATCCATCAACTCCCAACACACGAGCAAGGTACGGTATCGAGATCAACGGGAATATGTAACTAGCAATTTGAAGTAAAGAAAGATAAGCAAAATTAGAAGCTAATACTTTCCCGTCTTTACTTCTAAGAATTCGCATAAAAAGCGATTTAAGTTTATGCATTATTCTATCAAACGTTTTCGTTAATGCCTTCTAGAGAATTATTTTATCATCCTACCTATTAAATATCTTACCAAGCGCATTTTCAAAGTCAATCGTGAAAATCTCAGCCGTATCCAAGAGGTATTTTTCCATCGCCAAATTTATTTATAATATTTTTTGTACCACCTCACGAATTTTTCCACCCCTTCCTTCAAGGGAGTTTTCGGCTTGTAATCCATCTCTCGATACAAACGGGTTGTATCAGCATTTGTCTGGTAAACGTCTCCCGGTTGCATAGGCAGATATTCCTTCACCGCCTCCTTACCGCACGCTTCCTCCAAAGCGTGAATGAAATCCATCAATCTTACCGGGGTAGAATTACCTATATTGTATACCCGGTAAGCCGCACTAGAAGTCGCCGGGTTCGGGACTTCCGCATTCCAATCTTCATCCGGCACAGCCTCTCGATCCATCACCCGGATCACCCCCTCCACGATATCATCCACGTAAGTGAAATCTCGCAACATATCCCCGTGATTGAACACTTTCATGATTTGCCCTTCCATAATTGCCCTCGTAAAAAGGTGAGGGCTCATGTCTGGGCGGCCCCAAGGACCGTATACCGTGAAAAAACGCAAACCCGTAGTAGGAAGACCGTAAAGATGACTGTACACGTGTGCCATCAACTCGTTGGATTTTTTCGTCGCTGCATACAAGCTGACGGGATGAGCGATCCCGCTATCCTCTTTGAAAGGAACGTTGGCATTCAAGCCGTAAACACTGCTGGAACTGGCGTAAACGAGATGACGCCCCCCCAAGTAACGACAACATTCCAGGATATTCACGAAGCCCGTAATATTACTATCGACATAAGCCCAAGGGTTCTCTATCGAGTAACGAACTCCCGCCTGAGCGGCAAGGTTTACCACTCGTTCAAATCGCTCCCGTTCAAACAATTTCGGCAACTCCTCCCGATCTTCAAGGTTCAACTTGATAAACCGATACAACGGGTATCTCTTACCCCGTACCAGTTTCCCATATTCTATATTTTCTTTATCGATTCCCGTTTCCGCTAAACGAGCGTATTTTAAATTCACGTCATAATAGTCATTGATATTATCCAACCCGACTACATCGTCACCTCGCTCTAGGAGGCATCGCACCACGTGAAAACCGATAAAACCAGCCGCACCGGTTACCAGTATTTTCATCCTATCTTGTAATAATTGAAACCGTTTCCCTTCAACTCCTTCCCATCATAAATATTTCGACCGTCAACAACCACGTGCCCTCTCATCACTTTCTTCAACACGCTCCAACTTGGAACCCGAAACTCTTTCCACTCCGTGACAAGCATCAAGGTATCAGCATCAACCGTTGCCTCGTACATATCCTTACAATAGATAACTTTATCCCCAATTCGTCGGTGACATTCATCCATAGCGATCGGGTCGTACACTTTCACGCTCACACCTGCATTCAATAGCAAATCGATCAACACTAACGCCGGAGCCTCCCGCATATCATCCGTTTCCGGCTTAAAAGCTAATCCCCACATGGCCACGGTCTTTCCTTTTACCTTTCCATTAAAATGTTTCATGAACTTATCAAAAAGAATCGATTTTTGTTTCTCGTTCACGTTTTCGACCGCTTTCAAGACTTGCATCTCGTAGCCATTTTGCTCTGCAGTCTTGATCAACGCTTTCACGTCCTTGGGAAAACAGCTTCCTCCATAACCGCAACCGGCATACAGAAATTTCTTACCAATCCGGGAATCTGTACCAATCCCTTTACGAACCATATTAATATCAGCTCCAACAAGCTCGCACAAATTTGCCATATCATTCATGAAAGAAATCCGGGTAGCTAACATCGAATTAGCAGCATATTTGATCATCTCCGCACTAGGAATATCCGTGAATATCATCCGATCCCCACTCAACATAAACGGCTTATACAACCGAGACATGATCTCTTTTGCCCGCTCGTTTGCAACACCAACAACAACACGATCCGGCGACATAAAATCATGAACAGCTGCCCCCTCTTTCAAAAATTCCGGATTTGAAGCCACATCAAATTCAATATTTACACCTCGACGATCTAATTCCTCTTGAATTGCATTCTTTACTTTAAGTGCCGTACCAACAGGGACTGTGCTTTTAGTAACAATTACAAGATATTTTTTCATATTCTGCCCCACGGAACGAGCCACTTCCAACACATATTTCAAATCGGCAGAACCATCCTCGTCCGGGGGAGTACCTACCGCACTAAACACCACCTCAACCTCATCAAGTATCTCCCTCAAATCTGTCGTGAAATGTAATCTACCGGCATTAACATTCTTACTGACCAATTCCTCTAAACCGGGTTCGTATATTGGGATAATTCCTTGCCGCAGTTTATCGATTTTCTTTCGATCTACATCTACACAAGTAACATCCACTCCCATCTCTGAAAAACAAGTTCCTGAAACCAAACCGACATATCCGGTTCCCACTATCGCTATTTTCATATCGTAATATTTCTATTTAATTTGCAACCTTATCTAACCTCTCGTACACCGAATTCTTCGACTTAAATTCCGGCACCACTTGTTTCATCAATCGCACGGCATCCTCCACCTTCACCGCCAACGCCAAATCTGCCAACTGGTCGTAAGCCCCCAGTATCTCTTCTCGCTTGTACTCCCGAACCTTAGCCACCCGAATCTTATCATGTCCCGTCGGTACAGTATTTTCCTCGTTACTCAGCACCTCCTCGTACAATTTCTCTCCCGGCCTCAGACCGATGAATTTGATCTTAATATCTTCATTGGGAGTGTAACCGGCTAATCGAATCATTCTTTCTGCCAAGTCAACAATTTTCACCGGATCACCCATATCAAAAACAAAGATCTGATTTCCTGTACTCATCGTCGCCGCATCCATCACCAAACGACATGCCTCTGGAATTGTCATGAAAAAGCGAGTGATCCTCGGATCGGTTACCGTAACCGGCCCACCTTGTTCTATTTGTTTTCGAAAATACGGTATCACACTACCGTTACTTCCCAGCACATTCCCGAATCGAGTGGTCACAAACCGGGTCTTTCCCCTGATCTCTCCTCGTTCCATCGCCAGTCCCAAACTCTGCACATATATCTCTGCCAAACGTTTCGATGCCCCCATCACGTTAGTCGGGTTTACCGCCTTGTCCGTCGAGATCATCACCATCATGTCCACTCCGTATTCCACGCAAAAATCCGCCACGAGCCTCGAACCAACCACGTTCACCCGAACAGCCTCGCAAGGATTCTCTTCCATTAAGGGAACGTGCTTATAGGCCGCTGCATGAAACACTACCTGCGGGTGAAATTTCTCAAAAGCTCCTTGTAAACGCTCTTTCTGCCGGACATCACCGATAAAAGGGGTAAATTTTAGGTTTGAAAAATTCCGTTCCAATTCAAGACGGAGTTCATGCATCGGGGTCTCGGCATTATCAAACAATACCAAATGAGCTACGCCCAAAGTTGCCAGTTGACGACACAACTCGCTACCGATGCTCCCGGCAGCCCCCGTTACCATCACGACCTTGCCGGTAAAATTTGCCTCAATCTCCTTTGTGTTTATCTCGATTTCCTCCCGACCAAGCAAATCCTCAATCCGGATTTCTCGGATAACAGTTTTCTTCAACCCGTCACCCAAAACGTTTATGGGTGGAGCCACCAAGTTTTTCACTCCATGAGCCTGACAGTAACGTACCAACCCTTCAGCCTCCCGTTGAGCTGTTTCCGGAGAAGGAAATAGCAGACCATTTATATTGTATTTCTTCACGAAACAAGCAAAATTAACCTCGTCTTCAAAATAATAAACCGGCAGTTCCGAAATGGAGTAAGACTTAAGTCGCTTATCCGGATTCACGAACCCCACCACGTGATAATGCTTACTCGTGTGCATCCTTTTCTTCAACGCCACACTTTTATCATCCGTCCCGTACACCAGCACCCTCGTTTTACTTGAACGATACAGCGATATTACCAAATCATAAACAAGCACAAGCATCACCCGGAACCCGATAAGAACCACCGTTGTTACCAGAAAATCAACAAGAAAACACGCAAAAGCATGGTTATTGAACATTCGGGAAACAACAAGAGAAACTAGTCCTAGTAAAAGCACCTCCTTAAAAAAGATCGCGACGCCCATCTTGCCGATACTTTTTATGGTGGCATGGCGAATTATATTTTTGTTCACTCTCAACGCCATAAACACGAGAAGACTGATCAAGAACGATCCCACGATGACGAACAAGTAAGCATTCCTTGACAAGTCGACAATAAAATTGTCTACAAAAAGAAGGGCCACGAATGAACTTCCCACGGACAACAAAATGTCCACGAAAAGAACCGTCCAAGAATTAACGAACTTCTTTCTCTCGCACAAACGATTACAAATGGAATGAATGGAGTATCTCATTTATATCAAACTTCAAAAAGGAGCGTCCCCTCCGGTATTAATAGCTGATCCGGCTTAGAAGTACCGTTGAGGGAGACGCTATAACCGGGGGTTGCATCTCCCGGAATCTGAGATTTATATTGTGAATCACGTCTAAATTATTCCTTCTTACCATACAATTTGTCATTGGTGGCAAACTCCCGCCTAGCCAAGATACAAAACACTCGTCCGAACAACTCCAGATCGTCACGAGTAGACAGGACAAAACGTTCTATCATTTCCTCCTCTTCCTGCTTTACACTGACAGCCAACCGAACTCTCTCTTCAGCCAATCGTTCCCGTTCCGGTTCCGGCAACTCCATTGCCCCAACAACATCTTCATAAAAACAGAATGCATCCCACCATACCATCAATCCCTGCCGACCCAAATCACGAATAGAACCAAGCGCCTCGGAAATCAAGCTACCGGCCAAAACCCCGTTCTCCATTTCACCCGTGAAATAGTAACAATTACATAACAATCGGCAAATATTCGGGGTACGACACTGCAAAACAATTTTGTCACTTCCCCACGGGGTAAGTATGTCATAAGCCGCATCCAACGCCGTGTTTAAGAAATTCAAGTCTGAATATAACTGGTAAGCATCCATCAAATCCACCACGTAACCGGCCCGAACATCTGTAGGGAGATTTTTGTTTCCAGCCAGAGGCTCTATAAACCGGGCGATCTCACGCACTCGTTCATGAATTTTATACGTCTCCCCGAAACTTTCTTCCAACCAAGGATAGACGCGAACCATCGAGTACACGGACAAATAACCATGCAAGAATCCTGACAACGCCGGGGAGGGACAACGCCCCATTTCTAACTCACACGACCGTTTATACAATTCGTGAAATAAACCTTTTTCCATTATTTTGTATCACTCTATTCTTTCAAGAAACGAACTTGGAATATAAGAAGTAGCAATAGAGGCCACCCCATCTAAACGAATAATTACACGTTTATGATTTTTCAAACGTACCAACTCGCCTTCCAATCCTTGCAAGGGACCTTTAATAACTCTTACTCGATCACCCCGTTTGATTCCTTTGTTCAAAACTTCCACGCTATCCGTTGAGAAATCCAACAAAAACATGAAATCCTGCATTTGTTTATCCGGAACTATCAGCGAATGTCGTCCCTCTATATCTTTCAAATAAACAATATTCAACGAATAATCATTTATCAAGGAAAAACTTGTTGCCTTATCAGTCCGGATAAATATTAAACCATGAATCAAAAGTACCCGGATCTTCTTACGTCCAACAGGTGTTTCTCGCACCTGTTCTTCCTGAGGCAAAAAATTCTCGATCCCCAGTTCATCCAGCTTTTTTTTGATTAATAATTCTTGATTTACACGGGTATAAGCAGCATACCAGTTTAACTTGTTACACGCAACCATTATTTTTTATTCTTTCCCTATTTTCTAGCGAACGATGATTTTCTTTATCTCTGTAATCCCCGGATACACGAACCGCCCGGACGCGCTTCGCGCACTAACCCTGTCACGGGTCCTGATTTACGGCCATGTGTTCCACGCACTTCACTTTACACAGCAACAATGCATGAAAGCTGTCTGCACGAACGATTCATTTGAATTAAAAAACGATCGTTTAATGCGCTGCAAATATACATCAATTTTAAATATCACCATCTATTTGTCAATTTTTTTTGGAGTCTTGTAATTAGATATTTACACTTTTAGGTTATTAATTTAACAGATCTACTTTGTTAATATCATTAAACGATCGTTTTTCGATCTTTACAGCATACTAATAAACAACAAATTACCCTTCTTCCCCTCCAAAAGATTCCTTGCAAAAAAACAAATAATATTTTCTTAAAAAAAAATTTCATTTAACACTATATATTCTCCATAAAGGCATACAAAAGCCCCCATAATAATCTCCTCTCTCCCATCTCATACCCTTTCATCGCCCTTTCATCGCCCATTGTCAATAGAACTACAAGTGCGAATGAACTCCCCTCAAAGATTTACGTCAAATTATTACATGATTATTACTATCTTTTTACCAATAATGACATCAAAATAACCACGATGCAAAGGAACGTGTACTTTAAAGCAATAGATTGACCATTTTTCTCTACCTTTGTTCAGAATTAAAAGCAAACAAGATGCTAGACCATAAACTCACGATCTTTTATCACACGGCAAAGCATTTAAACACGACAAAAGCCGCCGAGATATTACGGCTTTCCCAGCCGGCCATTTCCAAAAGTATCAAAGAACTGGAAAAGGGACTGAGAATCACTCTTTTTGATCGTGAGAAAGGGCGGTTGATGCTTACCCCTGCCGGAAAATACCTCTTGGAACAAAGCGAAGAACTAATTGAACGGGAACGCATCATCACCTTCAACCTACAGCACATGAAAAAAGAGTTCTCCGGAACTTTACACATCGGGGCCAGTACCACGCTATCCCAGTACATTTTACCCGAATACTTGGCCCGTTTCCGGGAAACTCATCCTTATATCGAAATAAACCTGATCAGCGGTAACACCTACCAGATCGAACAAGAATTACTGGATAAAAACATTCAACTCGCCTTCATTGAAGGTGTTCCCTCGCAAACGGACATCCACTATATCCCCTTTTTAAAAGACGAAATAGTTCTGGTCACCTCTGCCCGAAATGATTCCCCGGGAACCATCACGAAAGAACAATTAAAGACTTTAAAATTCGTTGTCCGGGAAGAAGGATCCGGCACATATAATATTATTCAACGCCAGCTATCCGCCACCGGCTTGTCGATTAACGAACTGAATCAACAGATCGTTATCGGAAGTACCGAAGGTATCAAACAATACCTCAAACATTCGGATTGTTACGCCCTGGTCTCCGTGTTCTCTATTCAAGACGAACTGGCCTGCGGTCTGCTAAAAATCATCGACATCAACGATCTCGAAATCACCCGCTCCCTCTATGCCATTCACAAGCAAGGTACCATTGATCCCTACGCCGAACTACTTCTAAGATTCTGCGAATCCCGAAACCGGAAATCAAAACGCAAAATATAAAGGTAATTGAAGTATAACCAGAAGTTATACTATCTGAATATTTCTTATTTCCAAAATTCATGTATTTAAACGAATTTTGCACCGAACAAATTACTAAAGATTATGAGCAAAATTCAACTGAACAAAAATCAAAAGGAAGTACTTTTCATCGTAGCTTTATTCCTTGTACCATTCCTTGATCCGGGCTTTGCCCTTTTACTAGGTTTAATTTTATCGTTGACTATCGGCCACCCGTTCCTGGCAATCAATAGCCGAATCACTCATATACTTCTCCAAATATCCGTTGTAGGACTCGGTTTCGGCATGAACGTGGAACAAGCCATCGAGGCCGGAAAAACAGGAATCCTATTCACTATATTTTCCATCGTTGTTACTATCGGATTAGGGTTATTCTTCACGAGCAAACTAAAAGTCAACCGAGATACCGGTTTCCTCGTTTCCGGAGGAACTGCCATCTGCGGGGGAAGTGCCATTGCCGCCTTAGCTCCAGTGATTAAAGCCAAGGATAAAGATATCACAGTCGCCATGGGAACTATTTTCATGCTTAACGCCCTAGCGCTCTTTATCTTTCCCGTAATCGGACGCTGGCTTGAAATGGACGATCATCAATTCGGATACTGGTGTGCTATTGCTATTCACGACACAAGTTCCGTGGTTGGCGCTGCCAAAACATTCAGTAACGAAGCATTGGCTATCGCTACCACCACCAAACTGATTCGAGCCCTTTGGATCATCCCGATTTCACTAATCGCCGCTTTCTTTTACAATAAAGGAACAAATACCAAATCAAAAATATCCATTCCTTACTTTATCTTCTTCTACATTGTTGCCATGATCATCGCTACCTACACACCGCAATGGGGACATTTCTACTCTCAAATCGTGGGATTCGCTAAAGTTGGAATGTTATTCACACTATTCCTTATCGGAGCCGGACTTTCCAAAGAGACCATCAAACAAGTAGGTTTCAAACCGATCTTGTTGGGTATCATCCTTTGGATTTGCATCAGCGCTTTATCAGCTAGCGTAATTATACTACTGTAAATTAGTCTATAAAGACTATAAAGTTCATAAAGTCTAGAGGAATCTAAAATTAGTAAGGACTTTATGAACTTTATAGATTCTATGAACCCAAATAATTTTTTTTCAAATCTTTTAAAAATAAGTAATACAGATAGTATATATATTTGGGAACGTATTGAAAATCATATCAAAATTATCTAACGAAAATTTTTATGACAATGCGTGCAAATTATTTTAATCTGTTACTGGTACTGCTGATGGGTGTTCTTCCCATACAACTGCAGGCCTCGGAATCCGAAAAAAATGTGATTCTGTACACTCCCTACACGAAAATCGCTGTTCCACCGGGAGAATCTGTAAACTACAGTATTGATGTTATCAACAACTATGAGGTAGTTAAAAACGTGAATTTATCCGTGAAAGGACTGCCACGAGGCTGGAATTACGAATTGAAAGCCGGCACGTGGACCATTAGTGAACTTGCGGTCCTACCCCACGAGAAAAAGAACGTTTCGTTAAAAGTGGACATTCCGCTAAAAGTCAACAAAGGAACTTACCGTTTCACGGTGGTTGCCGAGGGACTTGGAGAACTCCCCATCGCGATCACGGTATCCAAACAAGGTACCTACCAAACCGATTTTACCACGAATCAACCCAACATGCAAGGGAACTCCAAATCCTCGTTTACCTTCAATGCCACGCTGAAAAACCAAACGGCAGAACAACAGCTCTACGCACTGATGGCACAAGCACCCAGAGGCTGGAACGTGGTCTTCAAGGCAAACTACAAGCAAGCCACATCCGCCCAAGTTGAACCGAATGCCACCCAGAGCATCACGATTGACATTAACCCGCCGGCCAACGTTGAAGCCGGAAGTTACAAGATCCCGGTACGTGCAACGACAAGCACTACCTCTGCCGAGCTGGAGCTGGAAGTCGTGATCACGGGAACCTACCAGATGGAACTGACAACACCCCGTGGTCTGCTCAGCAGCGGGATCACCGCAGGAGATAACAAGAATATAGACTTAATTGTCCGGAATACCGGATCGGCAGAACTAAAGGACATCCAGCTATCTGCCAACAAACCGGTTGACTGGGAAGTAACCTTCGAACCGACAAAAATCAATCGTTTGAAAGCGGGTGAAACCGCTAACGTGACAGCCACGGTAAAAGCATCCAAAAAAGCTCTTCCGGGAGATTACGTGACTAAAATATCTGCCAAAACACCGGAAGTAAACTCCTCGGCAGATTTCAGAATCGCAGTGAGAACACCCATGATCTGGGGTTGGATGGGCGTACTGGTCATCCTTGTCGCCTTGGGATGCGTGTACTACCTGTTCCGTAAATATGGAAGGAGGTAAATCATGAGCGAGCCTATCATCGAACTTCATGAGCTGACGAAAAAGTACGGGAAATTCACCGCTGTTGACCACATTAATCTCTCCGTCCAAAAAGGGGAAATATTCGGGATTCTCGGACCTAACGGAGCCGGTAAATCCACGACAATCCTAATGATGCTCGGATTGACGGACCCGACTTCCGGAACAGTACAGGTCTGCGGAATCAATTCAACCCGGAACCCGATACTGGTACGGGAAAAGGTGGGTTACCTACCGGAAGACGTCGGATTCTATGATGACATGACAGGTATCGAAAACCTGTTATACACGGCCCGTCTGAACCGGATCCCGGAAGCGAATGCAAGAACCAAAGCCAAGGAATTACTCGAACGGGTAGGGCTACCGGTTGACACACAGAAGAAAGCCGGGAAATACTCCCGGGGTATGCGCCAACGTCTCGGACTGGCGGATGTGCTGATCAAGCAACCGGAAGTGATCATCCTTGACGAACCGACATCCGGTATTGACCCGGCAGGGGTTCAGGAATTCATGGATTTGATCCGGCAGTTAAGAGATGAAAACGGGCTGACCGTACTATTCTCCTCCCATCACCTGGATCAAGTTCAGCAAATCTGCGACCGGGTAGGCCTGTTCGGGGGAGGTAAACTCTTGGCAGAGGTCAACGTCAACGAGTTACAAAACGAGGAACACGGGCTCGAAAATATGTATAACCGTTATTTCGGAGGAGGAAAAAGCCATGAATAAAATACAAAGTCCGTTCTGGGTTATTGTCCGTAAAGAAGTGGCCGACCATGTCAGAAGCTGGAAATTCATTATCCTAATAGCCATTATCGCACTGACTTGTATGGGTTCCCTCTACACGGCATTAACCAATATCGGGGCAGCCATCAAACCCAATGATCCCGACGGTTCATTCTTGTTCTTGAAACTATTCACCGTATCCGACGGCACCCTGCCCTCGTTCGTGATCTTCATTAACTTTCTCGGACCGTTATTAGGCATCGCACTCGGGTTTGATGCCATCAATTCCGAACAAAGCAAAGGAACGCTTAGTCGCATCCTGTCCCAACCCATTCACCGGGATTACCTGATCAATGCCAAATTCGTGGGAGCCTTGATCGTTATCGGGAGTATGTTACTAACCCTAGCACTTCTGGTTATGGGATTCGGGCTAATAGCGATAGGGATACCGCCGACCGCAGAAGAGTTTTTACGCATTATAGCCTTTGTGGTGGTTAGTATTATTTACGTGGCCTTCTGGCTGAACTTATCCATTTTCTTTTCAATAAAGTTCAAACAGGCCGCCACCTCGGCTCTGGCATGCGTGGCCGTATGGTTATTCTTCAGCGTGTTTTACAACATGATTATCAACTTGGTCGGTAAAGCCATCAGCCCCTCGGCCATGGCTAGCGCCTACCAAGTCATCAGTTATCAGAAATTCATGCTCAACCTATTGCGTTTTGCCCCGAGTATGCTCTTCAACGAGGCAACCACGACACTACTGATGCCCTCGGTTCGTAGCTTGGGGCCCTTGACCATGGAACAAGTTCATGGGGCAATCCCCAGCCCGCTACCACTGGGACAAAGTTTAATGGTCGTCTGGCCACAACTCACGGGACTGATTGCCGCCACCGTCATCTGTTTCGCACTCTCGTATGGTTCTTTCATGAGAAAGGAAATCAGATCCCGATGATGCAAAGCGGAATGTCAAAATTGTTTTTGACATTCCGCTAGTTTATAAACTTCACCAACTTTTTCCCCTCGAATTTGTGAATTCATAAAAACCACATTATCTTCGCACGACTATAAAAAACAAGTATGATTAGAACTTTTATACTGGCAGTTCAAACTGCTCCCGCAAACAACGCTGGAATGAACCTATGGGATATGGTCGTGATGGGCGGCTGGCTGATGATCCCCATATTTATATTGTCTGTTATCATTATCTACATCGCTTGCGAAAGATTCTGGCTTATTCGCAAAACAGGGCTAACGGATGTCCCTTTTATGGAAAAAATACAAGAAATCTTGAAAACCGAAAACACACGTGTCGCACTCGAAGAATGTGAAAAAGAAGGCTCTCCACTGGCACACACCATCGCCAAGGGAATCAAAATAAGCAACGAAACCCCGCAAGAAATTCGCCAGGCCATGGAAGACACGGCCAATTACGAGGTCGCCAACTTGGAACGAGGTCTTCCAACTTTAGCCACTTGTGCCGGAACCGCTCCCATGATCGGATTCTTGGGAACCGTGGTCGGGATGGTACAATCTTTTTACGATATGTCCATGGCCGGAAACAGCATCGACATAGGTCTCCTCTCCCGGGGTATCTACACCGCCATGATCACCACCGTGGCCGGGTTAATCGTCGGAATCATCGGACAGTTAGTCTACAACTTATTGGTTGCCCGTGTTGACAAAATCGTTTTCCGCATGGAACACTACTCTTCTGAACTTATCGAATACCTCCGTACCAAAAAATAATTTTCAATTATATCGTCATGGCAATAAAACGTAAAAGCAAGATCAACCCGAATTTCAACATGTCGTCCATGACCGACATATTCTTTCTATTGTTGCTATTCTTCATGATTTCCTCGACGCTGATCAATCCCAACGCTTTAAAATTATTATTGCCCAAAAGCACGAATCAAACTTCAGACAAACCTGTCACGGTCGTGTCTATCGACAAAAACTACACGTTCTACCTGAACGAAAAAGTAATCCCGTTCTCCATGCTGGAGCGTCGACTCGTGGAAGAACTACGGGAATTGGAAGATCCGTGTATCTCTCTTCAAGCAGATAAATCTGTTCCCTTAGAACAAATCGTGAAGGTGATGAATATTGCCAAAGATCACAACTACCGCCTTATCCTAAGCACGGAACCCGAATAGCCTCTAAAAATTCATACTACCAGATTAACACAGAACAGGTTCACGAAAAAAATAATCGTGTAGCTGAAACCTATCGTCCAAGTCGGCGTATACAACCTCACAAGTGAGCAAAACTTGACATTTATCGCTTGTAATGATTATCTCGTTGTAGATAAATATATTAGCAACAATTGTTAAACTAAAACTAACACAGTATGAAACGTTTATTATTTTTATCATTCATCGGGCTGTTTGCACAGTTTCTGGTA
>DYVS01000115.1:0-16303 GCA_020743075.1 Butyricimonas virosa
ATATTATATGAACCTTATTATATATAAGGTTCATATAAGGTTTCTATAAGGTATCTATAAGGTTTATAAAGGTAGTGATCCCGTAGTAATCATGTAGTAATTATCTTTTTAGTAATGAAGAGTTATTCTGAGGAGGTGTTCATCGATTTTCGTTGGTCAATGGGAACGGGTAATAAGATTCCCTATTTGAAAATGGCATGTAATCGATAGAAACTTTTGGGGGAGTTTTTATGTTTCTTTGAATTTGTGGCATATTTTGTTTTTTTTTGAATGAAAAATCATAGCTTTGCCATGAAGTAATGTGGGCAAACAATTATTAGAGAGACATGGGAATGTTACCAGATGAGTTTATAGACCAGATAAATAGAAAGCAAATGCCAGCTTTCCGTGAGTTATTTGGTACATTTTATCGTTATCTGGTATTATATGCTCTGCGTTACGTGAAGCAACAGGAAGTGGCGGAAGATGTTGTGCAGGAGGTTTTTATTGCTATTTGGGAGAGTGATAAAAAGTATAATTCATATCACGGGTTTCGGGCATTCTTGTATGATTCGGTCAAAAATCGTTGCTTGAATTATTTAAAACATCAAGAGGTTGAGCGGCGATATGCAGAGATTTTATTGTGGGAACAGGATGAAGAGGATGAGGATTACCGGTTGATGCGGGAAGAGATGTATCGGGCGTTACATCGGGCCGTGGATGAACTGCCGGAGCGTTGTCGTCAAGTGTTTAAATTGCATTTGCAGGGCGAAAAAAACGAGGAGATAGCTCAAATATTGGAACTTTCTGTAGAAACGGTAAAAACACAGAAAAAGAAGGCGATGTATTTTTTACGTGAGCGGTTAGGTAAGTCGTATTATTTGTTAATAATTCTGAATATTATTGATTTATAAGGTGGTGTGAATCTTTTTTGATTTTTTTTTGAAAAAAGATGAATTTAGGATACCCCGTTTTTGTATCATGGTTGTATATGGTGCAAAAATTATCAAATGGAGCATCAATATTCCGATAGAATTGTTCGCTTGTTACAGCTATACTTGCTTGGAGATATTACCGAGGAGGAACGGCAGGAATTAGAGGACTGGTGTGAAGAGGCGCCTCGAAATAGAAAATTATTTGAACAAATTTGCCAAGAGGATTTATTTTCGAAAGAACGATATGTTTATGAAAAGATCCATGATACAAAGGCTTTCTCTGTTTTTGAAAAACGTGTGAGGAAAGTCTCCTCGAGAAGTATTGGGAACTGGTGGAAATATGCAGCCGTGTTGTTATTCCCTATTTTAGTCGTGGGGTCGTGGAAGTTGATGCATGAAACAGAACAGGTTTCTATAGTAGCTTCGTCTGTTGCACCAATTCAGCCGGGATGTTCGCAAGCCGTGTTGGTTTTGGATGACGGGCGGAAGGTATTTTTGAAGGAAGAGGAAGAAGGGGTGATTTCGGAGGACAAGGAGATAACGGTTACCGGGGAAAAAGATCGTTTGGTATATACTTCTTCCGAGGGAAAAAATGTAGACGAGATCCGTTTCAACGAACTTGAGGTTCCTCGCGGTGGTGAGTATAAAGTAAGATTAGCGGATGGGACATTGGTGTATTTGAATTCGGCTACTAGAATGAAGTATCCTGTTAAATTTGATGAAAAAGAACGTAAAGTGTATTTGTCGGGAGAGGCTTATTTTGAGGTAGCCAAAGATCCCGAGCGTCCGTTTTTTGTAGAAATGGAAGGCGTGGAGGTGCGAGTGTACGGGACTTCTTTTAACGTGAATACTCACCAAGAAGGGAACATTCAAACCGTATTGGTCAAGGGAAGTATCGGGGTCAAGGTTTTGTCGTCAGGGATGGAGAGCATGATCAGGCCCGGGCAGATGGCCGAGTTTAAGCAAGGAAATACGAAGGTTGATGTGAAGGATGTAAATGTAGCCGTTTACACGGATTGGAAGGATGGCATTTTCCGTTTTGAAAATCAGAGATTGGAAGATATTCTTACCGTTTTGTCGAACTGGTATGATGTGGATGTTTTTTATCAAACAGCTTCCGTGAAAGAACTGCATTTCTCGGGGTATATGGAACGGTATAAAGATGTCAGTGTGATTTTGGAGGCGATTACCTTATCGACAGGGGTAACGTTTTCCATCCAAGGGAAGACGATTGTTGTATCAAAATAAAAACGGAAAGTATTTGGCGTACTTCCCGTTTGTAATTAAGGACAACAGAAACTATTTGGCGTAGTTTCTTGTTGAGGTATTAATAACTTTAAGTACAAATGTATGAAAAAAAACCGATTGTGCCATTCTTTTTTTAAAAGACCATGGCGTAAAATTTTAGTAATTATGAAACTGTTTTTTTTACTCACTTGTTGCTTTACGCTTTCGTTGTCTGCTAATAGTTTGGCGCAACAGGAACGCGTGAGCTTGAAAATGAAGAACGTGGGTGTAGAAAAGTTGTTCGATGAGGTTCAACGTCAAACGAAGCTTTATTTTTTGTTTAATATAGAGCAAGTAAAGCCTCTGGGGAAAATATCTTTGGACGTGAATAATGAAACCGTTGAGTCGGTGTTGATGTCTGTTTTCAAGGATTCAGGTTTGACGTACGTTTTTAACGGGAATATGATTGTCGTGCGACCTAGAGATGCCCAAGAGGATAAGGAAATAAAGAAGATCGTTATAACGGGAAAAGTTTCTGATACGAAAAAACAGCCTCTTCCCGGCGTGACTGTGCAGATGAAAGGGGTTGCTATCGGAACAGCAACGGGGCATGATGGAAAGTACTCGTTGACGATCCCGGGTGCACCGGAAAAATTCACGTTGGTGTATTCTTTCGTGGGTATGGTTACCCAGGAGATTACATATGCCGGGAAGGATACGATTAACGTGGTGATGAAGGAGGACGTGGAGACGTTGGAGGATGTGGTGGTGACCGGTTATATGAATATTCGTAATTCAAGTTTTACGGGTAACGCGGTAACAGTGAAGAAGGAGGATTTGTTGAAAGTTTCGAAAACGAATGTTATTAAGGCGTTACAAGCGTTTGACCCTTCTTTCCGTATTAAGGAAAACAATCGTTGGGGATCAGACCCTAATGCCTTACCCGAGGTGTATATCCGGGGAGAATCCGGTTTGGGAGTGAGGCAATTGGATGCTGATGCATTGTCGAAATCCAATTTGGTGGATAACCCGAATTTACCGACTTTTATTATGGATGGTTTCGAGGTGAGTGTCTCTAAGTTGTATGATATGGATCCGAACCGGATCGAATCGATTACCATTTTGAAAGACGCGACGGCAACCGCTTTGTACGGTTCGCGTGCGGCTAACGGGGTGGTGGTGATTACCACGGTCCCCCCCAAGGCCGGTAAATTGAATATTGATTACAGCTTCGTGGGGGATATTACTTTCCCGGACCTGTCGGATTATCATCTGTTGGATGCCAAGGGAAAATTGGAAACGGAGCGTTTGGCGGGATGTTATGATTTGGCTGTAGCTGATGACGGTTATACGGATCAGTATACTTTGGATAAAGAGTATAATGAAAAATTGGCAAATGTTACCAAAGGTGTGGATACCTATTGGTTGTCCAAGCCGTTGCAGACGGTGTTCAATCATACTCATAGTTTGTACGTGGACGGAGGTAACGAGAGCGTGCGTTTTGGTATTGAATTGCAATATGCCAATCAAGATGGTGTGATGAAGGGGTCGTTGCGTGATCGTATGGGAGCTGGCGTTTCCTTGTCATATAATTACAAAACATTTTTGGTGAAAAATACGGTGACTTATCAAAGTGTGCGTACGAAGGAGTCTCCATTCGGTAATTTTGCCGATTTTGCGAAACAATTGCCATACGATACCTATAAAGATGAGAATGGCGTGTATTATCCGACGATGAAATCTTGGGGACGAGGTTCTGAAAGTAATCGCGTGAATCCGATGTACGAACCGAGTTTGCATAATTTTGATAAAGGTGCTTCAGAGGAGTTTATTAATAATTTGTCCATTAATTGGAATATTATTGACGGGTTGTTGTTGAAAGGGCAATTGAGTTTGACGAAGACGATGAATCATTCGAAACGTTTTTATGACCCGTTGTCGAAACAACGAGCTAATTTAAATCAATTGACTTTAGATGATAAGAATAGTAGTAATAATTTGAGTTTAGGTACGTTGTATTTGAATAATGACGATAGTTTTAGTTTGGATATGAATGCCACCTTGTCTTATAATAAGGCTTTGAACGGTCACATGATCAATGCGTTAGCCGGTGTTTCCGTGAAAGAAGATAAATCCAAGGCGAATAATGCTACCTATATCGGCTTCCCTTCCGGAACTTTATCATCTCCGCAATACGCTAAAGAGATGCTTCAAAAGACCGGTTTCAGTGAAAGTACGAAACGTTTGGTGGGATTCTTGCTTTCTGTGAACTATTCATATCAAGACATCTATCTTTTGGATGCTTCTGTTCGATTTGACGGTTCTTCTACCTTCGGATCGGATCAACGTTTTGCTCCTTTCTGGTCATTCGGATTGGGGGTTAATTTACACAAGTACGACTTCATCCAATCGTTGGGATTTGTCAATCAGTTGAAAGTGCGTACTTCTTACGGGCAGATTGGTAAGGCGAATTTCCCCGCGTACGCGGCTCGCTCCACGTATGATATCGTGACCGATGAGTGGTATAAAACCGGTATCAGTACTCGTTTGAAAGCCTTGGGTAATAAGAATTTGACTTGGGAAACGACGAACACGTTCGATATCGGGGCGGAATTGTCATTGTTCAATGATTTGTTGTACGTGAAAGGGGCTTATTATGACAAACGCACGATCGATTTGGTGAATGATGTGACGGTACCGACTTCTACGGGATTTAGTTCTTATCGCGATAACGTGGGTGAAATTTCAAACAAGGGATATGAATTTGATGTACGCGTGGCTGCTTGCCAAACGAAAGATTGGTCTGTGATCTTTAACTTTAATTTGGCTCACAATAAAAATCGGATAGAGAAAATTTCTGAAAGCCTGCGTGCTTATAATGAACGAGTGCAAAAGATGTTTGAGGAAAATTTGATGTATAATGATCCGGATAGAGCTTTGCAAACTCAACCTTTCTTGCAATACGTGGAAGGAGGTTCGATGAATTCTATTTTTTGTGTCCGTTCGTTGGGTATTAATCCTGCCGATGGTCAAGAGGTATTCGTGAGTCGTAATGGACAATTGACAAAGGTATGGAATGCTTCCGATCAAGTTGCAGTGGGTACAACAGAACCCAAAGCTCAAGGTACTTTCGGTTTCAATGTAGCTTATAAACAATTCAGTTTGTACACGAGTTTTATGTACGAGGGTGGAGGACAGCGTTATAACCAGACTTTGGTAGACAAGGTGGAAAACGTGAATGTCTACACGGACAACGTGGATGAGCGTGTATTGACCAATCGATGGACGAAACCGGGGGATAAGGCTAAATATAAAAGTTTGGTGGTAGGACGAGATGGGGTAGAAGATACGAAACCGACTTCTCGTTTCGTGCAAGACTATAATATGTTGTCGTGGAATTCGTTTGAGTTGGGATATGATTTGCCTTCCGGTATTACAAGTAAGTTAAATTTAGGAATGTTGCGTTTTAGCTTTAGTATGAATGATATTTTGCATCTTTCCACGGTGAAACAAGAGAGAGGAACCAGTTATCCTTTCGCTCGTACCGTGACGTTCTCGATAAAAGCTTCATTATAATGAAAAAATTAGAGATATGAAAAAAGTAAATATATTAATCTTGTTGATAGGAGGAGTGTTATTATCAGCATGTACCAGTTGGTTGGATGTTACTCCGGAGGATACGGTCGAAGAGGAGGACTTGTTTAAGGAATCTACCGGATTTCACAATGCTTTAAATGGAGTGTATCAGCAAATGGCGAGCACTTCTTTGTATGGTCGGGAATTGACTTACGGGTTGCTTGATGCCATGGGACAGGTGTATCAGCTTTATGGCGAAAATTATCATTATGGTGCCGGAATCAAGAGTTATCACTACTATTACCAGGGAACCCGGTTTGCTTATGATGCCAATGACGATATAAAGCGTGCTATTGAAAGTATTTGGTCGAAGGGTTATAACACGATAGCCAATTGTAACAACATTATTCGTAATATTGATGCTTTAAAAACGGGAGATTTTCGTGGGGGAGAGGCAGAACGGCAAATGATCAAGGGAGAGGCTTTGGCGGCTCGAGCTTGGATGCATTTTGATTTATTACGTTTATTTGCCCCGGCATTGGTGGCTAACCCTGCCGGAATTTATATTCCTTACGTGACGGATTTCCCTTATTATGGAGGACAGAGTGCATTGAGCGTATTGGAGACATTGGAAAAAATAGAAGCCGATCTTTTGTTAGCGAAAGATATGATCATGGCTTATGATACTTTAAATGATGCTAATCGGCGAATATTAGGAGACCAATATCGTTTTAGGATACATTCATTCGTTTCTAACACGGATGATGATTCTGATATTATTCCTTTGCCGTTCTATCAGTATCGCGGTTATCGGATTAACGCGATGGCGGTGACCGGTATGTTAGCTCGTTTGTACAGCTATTGGGGGGGAGAGAAGTTAGTGGAAGCGGCTAAAAATGCGCAGGAAGTGATAGATTTTGAATGGACAGATGGAAAGAAAGCTCTTTTTTATACGGAAAATGGTTGGGATAATCGCTTGGATTATGATCGGAAATGTTCGCAGGATTTAATTTTCTGTTTGTCATATCCTTTACTGCAAGAAGGCTATAATGAGTATGCCCTGTCAACGGGTAATGCTTGTTTGGCACTGGCGAAATATGATGAGGTTTGGAATTACGACCTTGCCGATGGCGGTGATTTCCGTTTAAAATTCATTAAAACGATAGATGATTGGTATACTGATCACATGCCCTTGAAGAATATTCGTCCGAATTCGGATAAAGACTTGGTTTCTGTCATTGAGGATATGGTCCCGATGATGCGTTTGAGTGAAATGCATTTTATCTTGGCCGAGTATTATGCTTCGATCGGTGATTTCGGGCAAGCTGCGAATTACTTGAAGGAAGTGCGTGTAGGAAGAAATTGTTTGGGAGATGTGGATTTGGGAATTGTTGATATGGAAACTTTTAAGGCTCGACTTTTAGGAGAGGTTAGACGTGAATTTTTCCAAGAGGGACAGACGTTCTTTTATTACAAAAAGTATGGAGAAAATTTAAGAAAAGGGATGATACCCGAATCTTTTGTTTTGCCGAAACCGGATAGTGAAAATATTAATTAAAGAAGAGGTGACTATGAAAAAACATATTATAGGAACATTGTTGTTGGGGGGATGGAGTCTGATGATGCTGACTCTACTGCAAAGTTGCGATAAACAGGAGGTATTTTCTTACGAGTCGGAGCATGCATTGTTTTTTGAGCGCTGGAAACAGGTGAGTTTGTCGGAGAGATATCGTTTGGATACGGTGAATTATTCCTTTTCTCACTATGTGGGGGTAGAGGATATAGAGCATCAGTTTAAAATAAATCTGATTGGTAATTTATTGGAAGAAGATGCGGAATATGAAGTAATTGTGGTTGATTCGTTGACCACGGCTACGGAAGACCAATATACGATCAAGAATCCTGTTTTCCGAAAAGGACGTTCTTCCGATTCGTTGTCTGTGGTAGTGCATAAAACTCCGGCATTGAAGGACAAATCAGTGCATCTGACCTTGCGTTTGGTGGAAAATGAAAACTTCGGATTAGGATATATGGGCTATACGGATGTACGTATTCGTTTTAATGATATGCCAACGCAACCGACTTGGTGGACGAAAGAGGTGGAATTGGCATTTCTAGGTCCCTATTCTTATGAAAAGTTGGAAACGATTGTTGCGGCGAACGAAGGATTTACAACATTTGAAGGTTTGTCGCTTACTGAAAAACGTAAAATAGCTTTGAATACCAAGGAGTATATTAGTGAGCATGGAATCACGGAAAAGAACGGTGATCCCATGGAGATTCCTGTCTATTAACGTGTAATTTGATTAATTATGAAAAATATATATTGTATTTTATTGTTTACAGCTTTCATCCTGAATGCGTGTTATGATGATAAAGGAAATTACAATTATAAGGATATCAACGAAATCGAGATATCGTTTGAAGATAATGCTTCTTATACAAAAACATTTGGAGAAGTATTGGAGTTGACCCCGATTTTGAATTTTGATTTGAGTCAAGAAGGTGATCGATACACTTACTTGTGGAAGTTGAATGATGAAACAAGGGAGGGGTGGGATCAGCCAACGTTAAAATGGGAAATTGATGAGGTCGTAGACCGTGGAAAAATTTCTTTGGAAATAACAGACCATAAATATGGAGTTTCTTATTTGGGATATGCAACTTTGTCTGTGGTCGGAATTTATGAAAATGCTCGCTCTTGGATGATTTTGTCGGAAGTAGGAGGAAAATCGCAATTGTCTTACTTTAATATGTTGGAGTATGATTCTGAGGTTGATACCATTATTTCATCAAGAATTACTTTGGATGTTTATGGGATGAGTAATGATGGAGCTGAATTAGGATCAGGGCCGATCGCCTTGCAAGAGCATTTTAGAGAAGGTGTTGATTGGAATGAAAATATTGTTGGCAATGTTTGTGTTTTTCAAGAGAGTGGTGCGGTGGATCTAAGTGGCGTGGATTTTACAAAGGAAATTGATATGGCTGAGGCTTTTGACGGAGGTACATATCCGGCAGGAGTTATTCTTGGACCCGGGACTTTCATGGATTGGGTAGATATTGTGACAGATCAAGAAGGACGATTGTATTCCCGATTAAAATCGGTGAGTACCGTCTATAATACGGACTATTTTTTGCATACACCATTATCTTGTACGGGGGAAACGGAGCCATTGAGAAATTGCACGGTGATTCCCGGATATTACAGATCGAATCGTACGGGGTATAACTTCGTCTATGATGGAGAGAATAAGCGATTGCTTTATGTGACGAATGGAGGAACTAATTGGGAATCCGATTTACAAGGAGCCGGCAGAGTGACTGCCTTACCGGCTTGTGGAGAGAATGATGATATCGATAAAATCATTCCTTTGAACGATATGAAAGGGTATGAATTGCTGAAAGCAACTATGTTTGGATTTGGATACCCGAATTATGGTGTCGCTTTGTTATTAAAAGAGGAGGCAACGGGAAAAATATTTTTGCAACGTGTTAAAATTACGGGAAGTAATGCTAAGCCTAGAATTTTGGAAATTTTTAAAGATGAGGTGATAGGTCTGCCTGGAATTCCAACGGTTTCCGCATTACCATTAAATGGACCGGAGTATATGTTTTTTGCTGTTGATAAGAATGTTTATTGCTTGGATTTGAATAATATAACGAAACCGGTAACCCTTTACAAGAGTTTTGATGCCAATGTTGTGGCCATGAATGCCGAATCGGAAACATACTCGTGTGCTCACATGGCGGTCGGGTTGGAAAATGGAGAGTTTTATATATTAATGATTTACGGTGCTAAGAATCTTAGTGAAGAGGAAAAAGTGATCTATCCGAAACATGGGGCGGCTTATCCTGCAGAGGAACGCATGGGACGAATCGTGGATATTAAATATAAACAGTTGGATCATTGGAACTATTGATCGTTTCTAAATGACTGGTTTGACGTTTTTTGCAAACCTTGCAGGCATACCGAATGCCTGCAAGGAATAGCAATCCGTGTGTTGAAATTGTCGTTTGGACGAGTATCGAGAGTAAGTGAATCACAAATGAAAAATTATATGGGAAGTTCGATTGTATCAGTAAAAAATCTGTCGCATCGCTACAGTGTGCAGTGGGCGATAAAAGATATTAGTTTTGATATTACTAAGAAAGGGGTCATGGGCTTGCTGGGATCTAATGGAGCCGGTAAGTCAACCACGATGAATATTATTTGCGGGGTATTGAATCAGACGGAGGGGGAAGTGTTTATTAATGGCATCAATTTGCGAGAGAATCCGGTGGAGGCGAAGCGGTACATCGGATTCTTACCTCAGCAACCGCCCTTGTACACGGATTTGACCGTGGAGGAGTATTTGCGGAATGCCGCACATTTGCGGTTGATGGAAAAGTCGGAAGTAAATAAAGCCGTGGATGTGGCTTTAGCGCGTTGTTCTATTTCTCATTTCCGGAATCGGTTGATCAAAAATTTATCCGGGGGGTACCAACAACGGGTTGGGATTGCACAGGCTATCGTGCATAATCCTAGTTTCGTGGTGTTAGATGAACCGACGAATGGTTTGGATCCCAATCAGATCGTAGATATTCGGAACTTGATCCGGGAGATCGCGGAGGAACATTCCGTGTTGTTATCCACTCATATCTTGTCGGAAGTGCAGGCAATCTGTAATGACATCAAGATGATTGATAGTGGGCATTTGGTGTTCTCCGGTTCGATGGAGGATTTTGATAATTATATCGCACCCGATAGTTTTATTATCGAATTGAATCATTCTCCGGGTAAGGAGGTGCTTGCCGGGTTGGCTCCTAATAAGGGAATCGAGGAGTTGTCGGAAAATCGTTTTAGAATATTCTTCAGCGGGGATAATAGTATCACGGAGCAATATATAGAAAGAAGTGTGACAGGGAATTGGGATTTGAAAGAACTTTTGGTTGAGAGATGTAGTTTGGATCGGATTTTCGCACAATTATCCGGTAAAATAAAAGAATAGTGTGGATATGAGACTAAATAAGAATATAAGACAAACATTGAGAATAGCTAAAATAGAACTTAGTTCTATGTTTTATTCTCCGGTAGCATGGTTGATTTTGGTTATTTTTGCCTTGTTGATCGGATATGATTATGCAAATGTTTTTGATGGTCAACTACATTCGCAGTCTTTAGGCAATAATTTGTGGAATGTGTCATCGGCGATCTATAATAGTTGGATGACGGGAATTTTGAAACCGATATTGAGGAATCTTTACTTGTACATTCCTTTGATCACGATGGGACTGATGAGTCGGGAATATCAGTCGGGATCAGTGAAGTTGTTGTATTCTTCGCCGATTAAGAATTCTTCGATTATACTCGGGAAGTATCTTGCTATGATGTGTTATGGTGCCGCTTTGATGTCCATTATCGGGTTGAATGTGTTGTTTTCTTGGTTGACTGTGGACAATTTCCAGATTTCCATGCTTTTGGTGGCGATGTTGGGTATTTATTTACTAATATTGGCTTATTCGGCGATAGGTTTGTTCATGTCAACGCTTACGGCTTATCAAGTGGTTGCCGCTATCGGAACGCTGGCCGTTTTGGCGGTATTGAATTTTATTGGGGATGTCGGTCAGGGGATTGATTTTGTACGGGATATTACTTTCTGGTTATCTATTTACGGGCGTTCGACTTCTTTTATTGATGGGTTATTGCCTAGCGCAGATGTCATGTATTTCTTGATTGTCATTGGTTTGTTCTTAGCTCTTTCAATTTTTAAGTTGAACACGGAGAAGAAAATCATGTCTATGCGGACGAAGGTGTTGAAATATAGCATGATTGTTGTGTCTGCTTTATTATTGGGGTACTTGACTTCTCTTCCGCAGATGAAGTTGTATTATGACGGAACTTACACGAAGACGAATACTTTAGCCCCGGAGAGTCAGAAGGTGATTCAGAATTTGAAGGGACCGCTCACGATAACGACGTATGTGAATATTTTGGCCCCAGATTATTTTTCTGGTCTGCCTTTTAATCGGAATTATGATCTGGCACGTTTCGAACGTTATATGCGTTTCAAGCCGGAGATTAAGATGAAATACGTGTATTACTATCATAATGCGAATAATGCGGAACTGGATGCTCGTTATCCGGATTTGAATGACGAAGAGAGAGCTAGAGCTCTTTGTGATATTAGTCACTTGAATTTTAAGATGTTTAAATCTCCGGAAGAGATTGATAAGATAATTGATCTGAGTGGAGAGGGCTATCAATTTGTCCGGATTGTGGAACAGGAAAATGGGCGTAAAGAGGTTTTGCGATTGTTTAGTGACAATGAGCGTCACCCAAGAGAGGGTGAGATCACGGCAACATTGAAACGCTTTGTTGCGAAGGCTCCCATGGTTGCGTTTTCTACGGGATATGGATCTCGCAGTATCAATAATTACGGGGGACGGGGATATTATTTGTTTGCCCGGGATTTGTGGTTCCGACATTCGTTGTTGAATCAAGGGTTCGATACACGAGAGATTAATTTGGACGAGGAGAAACTCACGGATGATATTTCCGTGCTTGTGATTTCAGATTTAAAGGAAGCTCTTTCGGAGAAGGCGTTGGCCAACGTGAAAGATTTTGTAGATCGTGGTGGTAATATGGTTATCTTGGGAGAGTATGAGAGAAGCGAGAATATGAATTCTTTGGGTGCTTTGTTCGGTGTTCATTTCTCAGATGGGGTTTTGGCTCATCCGAATAAGTTGGGAGCTCCCGTGGTTCTGTGTGCATCGTACACGGATGAGGCTGTCGAAAAACATTCGGCTTTTAATCGTATGCAGGCTTGGGGATATGGAGTGTCTGTACCTACTGCTGTTGCGTTGGACTATTCGCAGGTAAAGGATTTTGAGGTGTATCCTGTGTTGGTGACCGGTGATAGTGCTTGGATTGAGCATGAAACGAAAGATATGGTTGATGGGGAATTTGTTTGTAATCCAGCTGCGGGAGAGAAAGAAGGAAACTATGCAGTCTTGATTAATTTAAGTCGTAAGATAGGTGATAAAGAGCAGCGAATTATTATTTCTGGTGATAGTGATTTTATCACGAATGAAGAGTTCGGGCTTACACGTCCGGGAATGGAAGTGAATAATTTTGAAGTTATTACGGGTTCATTCCGTTGGCTTTCGTATGATGCTTATCCTATTTATACCGATCGGATCGGAGCCATAGATAACGGGATCAATTTGTCCGGAGGTTGGCGAGTTTGGATCAAGTTGTTCTTTATGATTCTTTTCCCGGCATTTCTTGTAGGGACGGGAGTCACGATTATATATCGCAGACAACGTAAATAGGGTGATTTTGTATGTTGTTACATTAAAATTTAAAAGTATGTCAAATAAAATAGTGGAAGTTCGGCATCTGTCTCATAGATATAGTGTGGATTGGGCTATTCGTGATATAAATTTCGAGATAAAGGAGAAAGGCGTGTTCGGTTTGCTTGGTTCGAATGGGGCCGGTAAGTCTACGACGATGAATATTATCTGTAACGTGTTGACCCAGACGGAAGGAGATGTCTTTATTAATGGAATAAACTTGCGGAAGAATCCAATAGAGGCAAAGAAGTATATCGGTTTTTTACCCCAGAAGGCCCCTCTTCACACGGAGATGACGGTAGACGAGTATTTATATCATTGTGCAGATATTCGGTTGATGCCTAAGAAGGAGATCCCTGCGGCTATTGATCGTGCAAAAGAGAAGTGTGGAATCACGCATTTCAGTAAGCGTCAGATATGTAATCTTTCCGGGGGATACCAACAACGGGTGGGTATAGCACAGGCTATTATACATGATCCTTTATTTGTTATTCTTGATGAACCGACGAATGGACTTGACCCGAATCAGATTACAGAGGTCCGGCATTTGATCAAGGGTATTGCAGAAGATAGAGCCGTGTTGATTTCCACTCATATTTTGCCGGAGGTGCAGGCTGTTTGTGATTATATCATGATGATCGAGCATGGACAGAAAGTTTTCGAGGGAACGATAAACGCTTTTAATACCTATATGTCACCGAGTGCCTTGATGACAATTATGCACAATGCACCGACGACGGAGGAATTGTTGAAGATTGAGGGTATTGTTCGGGTGGAACGGTTGACGAAAACCCGTATCCGGTTGCATTTTAAAGGGGATAATGCCATTGTGGGACGTGTGGTGAAACAAGCTGTTGAGAATCAGTGGCACTTGAGGGAAATCTCTTTGGAGAAGGAATCCTTGGATAAGGTATTTGCAAAACTGTCTGGCAAAGAGGTGTGACGGGAGTTGATATGATTATACGTTATTTAAAAAGATTACAAGAATGAGAACAATTATACGGATTACAAAATCAGAACTTCGGGTGCTGTTTTTCTCTCCTATTGCATGGCTTATACTGATCGTTTTTAGTTTTCAAGTGGGTATGGCTTATTGTGATGTACTTGCACAGCAACTTCAATCTATGGAATTAGGTTACCGGACACCTGCGGTTACATCTTCTTTGTTTGCCGGTTACACGGGAATATTTTCAGGGTTATTGGATAATTTATATCTTTACATTCCTTTGTTTACCATGGGATTGATGAGCCGGGAATTGAGTAGTGGATCTATTAAATTACTCTATTCGTCACCCGTGTCCAATCTTCAAATTATATTGGGTAAATATTTAGCAGTTGTCGTTTACGCTTTGTTGCTGTGTGCGATACTGCTGGGGCCGGTGATAAGTACCTGTTTTTCGATTAAGGCTCCGGATGTACCCATGATGTTTACGGGTATTTTAGGGGTGTTTTTGACGATATTGGCGTATGGTTCTATCGGCTTGTTCATGTCTACCATAACGAAATATCAGGTGGTGGCTGTTGTCGGGACACTGGCAATTCTCGCAATATTGAATTTTATCGGGGGTGTTGGACAGGAGTACGATTTCGTGCGCGATATTACTTATTGGCTTTCTATCTCGGGGAGGGCAAAGGTGTTTACCAATGGAATGATTAGTACGAAAGATTCGCTCTATTTTGTTTTGGTGATTTTTATGTTCTTGGGACTTTCCGTGATTAAACTTCAAGGTGAACGGTTGAGGTTGTCTAAATGGAATACATCATTGAAATATGGTATAGTGTTGTTGATCATGTTGTCATTGGGTTATATCTCGTCATTACCGGGCTTTATTGCCTACTATGATTCCACGGCAACTAAGGCGAACACGCTTACAGAAGAAAGCCAGGAGATTCTTAAAAAGTTGAAGGGTGATTTGAAGATTACGACTTACGTTAATTATTTGGATGAGACCTATGATCGGGGGGCTCCGCGGAATAGGATTTATGATCTTGCAGAGTTTGAACAGTACCTGCGTTTCAAACCAGAGATAGAACTTGAATACGTCTATTATTATGGCAAAGGTTATCTTCCTTACGCCAAAGCTGCCTATGATACGATGACCTTGGAACAGGTCGTGGAGGATAAATGTAAATATTCAGGACGAGATCCTAAGAGTTTCTTGTCGTTGGACGAGGTTTTAAAGATGGATGATATATCCGGAGAGAATGGTCGTTTTGTTCGAGTGATAACAGCTGCTAATGGGAAAAAGGCTTTCTTGCGTATTTACAAGGATAATCATGTTTATCCATACGAGTCGCAGATTTCTACGGCGTTGAAAACGTTGCTTCAAGAGGCTCCGATGGTGGGTTTCGTTACCGGGCACAAGGAAAGGAGTGGGATGGATATGGGAGAGAAAGGGTATGGAACTTTTGCCTCCAATAAAACTTTCCGTTATTCGTTAGAGAATAGTGGATACGGTGTTCGAGAAATATCCTTGGAGCATCCTGTGGCAGAAGATATTAATATTATCGTGCTGGCTGACATGAGAAGTGATTTCACGGAGGAAGAATTCCGGAATTTTGATGCCTATCTGGAGCGTGGAGGAAACTTGTTTATCTTGGGTGAACCCAAGCGTCAGCAGTTTATGAATCCGGTGATCGAGAGATTGGGGTTACGTTTCGCTGATGGAATTATTGTGTCACCTTCAGAGGTGAACTTGGATGATCTTGTTGCGGCAAATATAAAAGAGGGTGCTGCAAAAGTATCTGAGAATTATATACGGTATTTTAGAAGTGGATATTCGATCATGACTCCTTCTGCTTGTGCGGTAGAAGTTATCGATTCGGCTAAGGGATTTGAAATCACAGAGGTGTTAGCTAGTGCCGGTAAGGGTTCGTGGGTTGAAAAAGAAACAACGGATTTTATTAATGAAAAATCAGTGTTGAATCCGGCTGTGGGAGAAGTGGAGAAATCTAACTCTATTATGTTGTATTTGACTCGTCCCGTGAATAATAAAGAGCAACGTATCTTTGTTATAGGAGATGCGGATTGTATCAGTACGTTGGAATTGTCTCAGAATAGACCTGGGTTTAGAAGTTCGAATTTTACGTTGATCACGGAGACTTTCCGTAATTTGTCTTATGGAGAGTTCCCTGTAGAGGCAAGTCGGGTGAACCCTCCGGATGATCGGGTATTAGTTACACGGAACGTGATATTTGGTATCAGGGTGGTGTTGATGTGGATTATCCCGCTGTTATTTGTGACCGGTTGTATA
>DYVS01000116.1:0-14235 GCA_020743075.1 Butyricimonas virosa
CCAAGAAAAAAGTAAAACTATTACAGGAATTACATTTTTTTGAAGTAAACTTGTAACAGAAAAGAGAATAGAAAATGTTTTTTACAATTTATTGAATGTCAAATCTAGTAAACCAATTTTAGGAAACTACAGTAACCCAAGGCCGGACTATTGTAGAACAAGAATGTAAGACGTTTATTTTACTTTACTGCAAATTCGTATATAAATTCCTAATAAATAGTGTTAGATCATGAATAATTTGTCGGCCGATCGGTTTTAAAAACACCGATAAATGCTATATTTACAGCCTCTATTTTGTGTAAAGTGTTTAAATTGTAAAAGTGTTTATTATGTTATTACGCGGATGTTTAGTTATTTTATTGTTAGGCGTGCAATTCGCTTTTGGACAGCAAAAACCAAATCCCGATTGGGTGAATCAGAAGTTTTCCATGTTTATTCATTGGGGATTATATTCTGAGCTGGGAGGGGTCTGGAAGGGACTGCCGGTTCGTGCCGGATACAGCGAACAGATACAATCTTTTGCCAAAATTCCCAAAGTGGAGTACGAGGCAGTGGCAAAAGTATTCGATCCGGAGAAATGGAATGCTGATTCCGTGGTGGCTTTGGCAAAGGCGGCAGGGATGAAATCCATCGTGTTCACGTCGAAGCATCATGACGGGTTTTGTATGTATCATTCCAAATACACGAAATATAATGTTGTGGATGCAACTCCTTTCAAGCGGGACGTGATGAAAGAGTTATCGGATGCTTGCCGGCGGCAGGGGGTAAAGTTTGCGGTTTATTATTCATTAATTGATTGGAACTTCCCGGGTAATGGTATTACGCCTCATAATGCAGATGCGATTTCAAAAGAGCATCATGCGTTCAGTATGCATCAGGTAGAAGAGATCATGACGAATTACGGTCCGATTTCAGAAATTTGGTTTGATATGGGCTCTTTGAGCGGACAACAGAGTAAAGAGTTATATGATCTTGTGAATCGTTTACAACCGCAGTGTATGGTGAGCGGGCGTTTGGGAAATGACCGGGGAGATTTTGCCGTGATGGCGGATAATGCTTATCCGGATTATAAGATCGGTGTGCCTTGGCAGACTCCGGCCTCGTTTTTTGATGAGACGTGGAGTTACCGTTCTTGGCAGGAACGGGGAAGTTTGGATAAAAAGATTGATGAGAAATTACGTAGCTTGGTGAAGGTGGTAAGTCGAGGGGGTAACTTCTTGCTGAATATTGGTCCAAGAGGGGATGGCTCTGTGGTGGAGTTTGAGCGGGATGCCTTGTTAGCCATGGGAAAATGGATGAAACGTTACGGGGAGGCAATTTATAATACAACGGCTAATCCTTTTGATCACGCTGTTGAGTGGGGGGATATTACCTGTAAGGGGAATAATCTTTATTTGTTTGTTGAGAAGGTTCCGACGAACCGGGAGATTGTTTTGAACGGGTTGATCGGGAAAGCGAAAAAAGCGAGTTTGTTAGCTGACGAGAAGGCTTTGAGCTTGAAACAGGATGGGCAGTCCGTGTCGGTAAATATTCCCGGGGATGTGAAGCCGGACCGGGGCATGATCGTGGTGAAGCTGGAGTTTGCCGGAACATTCCGGGTTGTTCCCGATCAGGTGCTTGAAACGGGCGAATTGTCGGCAGTGAATGCTATTCCCGTGTATGCTTATTCTAGTATGGATTATTATTCCAGTTTCCGGAGTACGGTCGGTTTTAGTTGGCATTTCAAGAAACTCGGGAAAACAATAACTCCGACAATTATTTACACGGCAGGAGATCAGGGAAAAGAACTCCGTTTGGTTGTTGACGGGAAAGAGCAGGTGGCGACGTTGACGGGCGGGGAGGTGCAGCGGTTGAACAATCATCCGGAAGGAATTACATGGGGTAAAGTGTATATACACGAGCCTCAAGCGGATCGTTTCAATGGTAATATTGGGGGGATAAAAGAAGAGATAAACGTGAATGCGGAGGGGGGGCGTTCGTGGGATGATTTCAGAGCGGGAAAAGCTTTGAATGTTCCGATGCGGGAAAAACAATCGATATACGTGTTGCACAAGTTTACGAGTGACCGGGAGCAGGATGTACTGGTTGAGCTGGGTGTTGCCGATGGGGTACAAGTGGCCTTAAATGGAGAGAATGTATTGTTGCGCACGTATGTGGGGGGAATACCCCGGACCAATGAGGTGATAAAACTACATTTGAAAAAAGGAGATAACCAGTTGGTAGTGAAATTACACAATCGTTACGGGACGGAAGTGACCTATTTGATGAATACAAACGTGAAACAAGCGATGTATAGACTTCGATTGAAACCGATGAAGCTCTATTCCGGGGAAATTCACGATTGTAATCTTGAAATGGCTCATCCTGCTAACAATAACAGTGATATGGGGCTACGGGATATACGAGTTGAACTAGAATAATAAAATAATATAGAATATGAAAAAGAGATTGCGTAAGAAATTGCATAAAGGGGAGTTCCGGGAACTGGGATTTTCTTTTGATGCTAAATTTAAGACAGATACGGAGATGCACGTGGTTGAAGAATGGTTGCAGGAGTTGGCCCATTTGTTGAATGAACATTCTTTGGAGATGGGAGGCGGTTGGAATTCCAAGGTATGTGGTGGATTTATCACGCGTGAACGTGGTAGCGTGACCCCGGAAGAACGGGAAATCGTACGGAAGTGGTTTGATGAACATGGACAGAACCTAGAATCCATCTCTGTCGGTGAATTGAAAGATGCTTGGTACGGATGGTAAACGTGGGGTGTTTATACTTTCCCGTTATGACGAGAAGACTAGAAAACTGATTATATGAGAACAAAATTTTATTTACCTTTTATTGCTTTGGCATTGATGGCTACAAGTTGCAATAGTAAAAAAGAGGCAGAACAGAAAGGCGGGATTCGTCTTGCAAACCTGGATCAAACCGCTAATCCGAGAGATGATTTTTATCAGTACGCATGTGGGGGGTGGATGAAAGCGAACCCGCTTACGGATGAGTATTCCAGATTCGGTTCGTTTGATCAACTGGCTGAAAATAATCGTACCCAGATCAAGAGTTTGATCGAGGAGCTGGCGAAACAACAAGCTCAACCGGGAAGTGTCGCCCAGAAAGTGGGTGAATTGTATAATATCGCCATGGATAGCACTAAGTTGAACGCGGATGGGGTGGCCCCGATCAAGGGATACTTGGATCAGTTGGCTGCGATTGAGGATCGGGGCGAGTTATCGCAGAAAGTTGCTACGATGCATCGGGATGGTTTCGGACCGTTCTTTGGGTTATACGTGGGAGCTGATGAGATGAACAGTTCCATGAATATAGCACAATTATACCAGGGAGGTTTGAGTCTGGGTGAGCGTGAGTATTACCTGGATAATGACGATCACACGAAGGAGATTCGTGCGAAATTTGAAGAGCATGTGGCTAAAATGTTCCAGTTGGCAGGATTTACTACCGATGAGGCACAAAAGGCTGCTGCTAACGTGATGAAAGTGGAGACTCGTTTGGCCGAGAATTCCAAGTCGGCTGTAGAATTACGTGACCCGTATGCCAACTACAACAAGATCACTGTTGCTCAATTAAAGAAAGAAGTTCCGGAAATTAACTGGGATGTTTATTTCACGACGATCGGGTTGAAGGATTTGCAAGATGTGAACGTGGGACAGATGGGCGAGATTAAAACGGTTGCCGATTTGTTGAAAAAAGAGGATTTGAACGTGTTGAAGTCATACTTGCAATGGAACGTGATCAATGCGGCTTCTTCTTATTTGAGTGATGCTTTCGTGGCTCAGAATTTTGATTTCTACGGGAAGACTCTTTCCGGTAGGAAGGAAATGCAACCGCGTTGGAAACGTGCCGTGGGTACGGTGAATGGTGTGTTGGGAGAGGCCGTGGGCCAAATGTATACCGAGAAATATTTTCCGGCTGCAGCCAAAGAACGTATGACGAAGTTGGTGGCTAACTTGCAGAAAGCTTTGGGCGAACGTATTCAAGGTTTGGAATGGATGAGTGAAGAGACAAAAGTGAAAGCCTTGGAGAAATTAGCTGCTTTCCACGTGAAGATCGGTTATCCTGATAAGTGGAGGGACTATTCTAATCTGGAGATTAAAAATGATTCTTATTGGGATAATATCGTGCGTTCTAATCATTTTGATTACGATAAGATGATTGCCAAGGCTGGTAAGCCGGTAGATAAGGACGAGTGGTTGATGACCCCTCAAACGGTAAATGCTTATTATAACCCGACGACGAATGAAATTTGTTTTCCGGCGGCGATTCTTCAATATCCATTCTTTGATATGAATGCTGATGATGCTTGTAATTATGGTGCTATTGGCGTGGTTATCGGTCACGAAATGACTCACGGGTTTGATGATCAAGGTCGTCAATATGATAAGGATGGAAACTTGAAGGACTGGTGGACGTCGGAAGATGCTAAAAATTTCAAGGAACGAGCACAAGTGTTAGTGGATTACTTTAATAAGATAGAGGTATTGCCCGGCTTGATGGCTAACGGAGAATTGACCTTAGGGGAGAATATTGCCGATCATGGTGGTTTGCAGGTTGCATATTTGGCTTTACAAAAGGCCATGACCGAGAATCCGCTTGGAAAAGATGAGAATGGTTTTACTCCGGAGCAACGTTTCTTCCTTTCATACGGAAACGTGTGGGCAGGTAATATCCGTGATGAGCAAATCCGTTTGCAAACGAAATCCGATCCTCACTCTTTGGGACGGTGGCGTGTGAATGCAGCGCTTCCTCATATTAGCATGTGGTACGATGCTTTTGGAGTGAAAGAGGGCGATGCTTTATATTTGCCGGTTGAAAAAAGAGCTTCTATCTGGTAATAGATGAGTTTTTATGATATGATTCCCCGGGTTGGCCATGTTGCCGATCCGGGGATGTTTTTATAGGGGATCTCGCCTATATTGTAGTGCACTTGCGCCGGAGTCTCGTTAGTAGGTTAACGATAGGTTAACGAAAGGTCAACGATAGGTTAACGGTGTGGACTATCAATTTATGGGCGATATTTTCTTCATACATCATGTATATATACAGGAGACACCAAGGAGAGTACGGTGAGATTACTAAGCGTGTCTAAAGAAGGAATGAATCGGAAGGGGGCTAGTAACAGGATTATTGCTTGCATGGATTTGTTTTTAACCAAAAAATAATTTATATTTGCTTGATACTAAAATTAAAAGGGTTATGGACATTGTTAAGCGAGATCAGTTTATTGCTCTTTGGAAAAAATATTTCAATGATGCGGAGCTTCCTGTTGCATTCTATTATTCAAAGGAAAATAATAACGCCACGATCGTGAAGAAGGCGATGGGGCACACTTGTATCATAGCCCAGCTTGGGCGAGTTCGTAAAGGTGAATCACTTTGTTTCTTACCGGAGTCTGTGGGGTGTGGTGGGGGAAAGTTTTACCTCGGATTTAGTAAAAGCATGAGGGAGGGCTTCGAGTATTTTCTTTCTCACGGGGAAAATACACCTCGCTGCGAGCGCTATAAACGGACACCGGAACAGGTGAATGCTTTTTTGAAAACAGTTCATGAACTTCCGAGAAAGGGCGATTGCCTCGTGTTCAAACGTTGGGATCACTTGACGGAACAGGACGAGCCGGAAGCCGTGTTCTTTTTTGCCCCGGCGGATGTTATTTCGGGACTTTTCACGTTAGCGGGTTTTGATAGTTCAAAGCAGGAGGCGGTGATCTCTCCTTTCGGGGCGGGATGTACTTCTATTGTTTACTATCCTTACCGGGAACAAGTAGAAGGGACGAAAAGGGCCGTGCTTGGGATGTTCGACCCGTCTGCAAGGTTATGTACGGGTAGTAATCTATTGTCTTTTGCCGTGCCGATCTCGAAATTCATGGAGATGATTGACCAGATGGAGGAGAGTTTCCTAATCACGGATACGTGGAAGATGATGCAAAAACGGATGTGATGGACGTGAAACGGGGAGTCCGGTTATATGTCTCGTTCTACGAGATGTTTGCGGCTTCCGCTCTTGCCGTGTCGTTTGCCTGTGGGTTGATTATGTTCATATATCGAATGAAGTCACCGGCTGTGGTGGCGGTGATCGTTGTGGCTACCTTTTGGTTCAAGGTGGCCACGATGGTATTTATCCGGTTGACCGCAAAACGAAAATTGGGACGTTTCTTCTATTATTACAAGAACGTGGGGATGTCGAGCAGAAGGCTCTGGAGCGTGGCTTTGGCGTTTGACTTCTTGACGTACGTGGGTTGTATGTTAATCGCTTATCAGTTGTAATCATGCATACGCTTGATGTAAGTAATCTTTACTTGGAATACGGGTTTAATCGCGTGTTGTGGGATGCTTGTTTGCATTGTGAAACGGGAGAGGTGGTCGGTATCCTCGGGAGGAATGGGGGAGGAAAGAGTTGTCTGATGAAAGTAATTTACGGGGAATTGAGGTTGAAGGACCAATACGTGGCTATTGACGGGAAGGCCTTGTTGACAAGAGAGAGGAGGCCGGAAGATATGCGTTATCTTTTGCAACAGAGTTTTGTGTTACCGGGATTGTCCGTGAAACAGGTGTTTGATGATTTCGGTGTAGCGTTCGAGAGTTTCGTGAAAGATTTCCCCGATTTTGCAGGGACGGCCCGGAAGCGGATGAAAGCTTTTTCCACGGGAGAGCGAAGGATTATTGAAGTGTACGCGGTGTTAGCCTCGGATTCGAAATTTTGTTTGTTGGATGAGCCATTTTCTTTTATGATGCCCCTACACGTGCAGAAGATGAAAGAGGTGATCCAACGGGAGAAGAAACGGAAAGGGATCGTGATCACCGACCATTATTTTGAGGACGTGATAGATATTAGTGATGAGTTATTTATTTTGAGAAGTGGTAAAATTTGGCGGGTCAATGGACGAGAGGATCTCGAATTGTTAGGATATATAAGGAATACAAATGGAGTTCAAGATAGACGAACAGACGTTGAATGACTTAGAGTTATTCAATCAAGCTTTGGATGGGAAAAGTATTTTCTCTTGTTTCAATACCGCTTGCTCTGACGGGGGGAAGGCTTGTATAAGAAAGATGTTGGAGAGTCCGTTGACAGATGTCAATAAAATCCGGGAACGGGCAGAGGCGATTCGCTATCTGGGACAGTTGCCTTTTTTCTTGGATATTCGCCGGGAAGAATTGAGTTTTATAGAGGTTTATTTGCAGCAGGAGGATGTGCCTCAACGTAGTATGTATCATTTGACGAGTCGGGCGGTGAAGGGGTGGTTGAAGCCGGATAATGATTGTTATCTGCGTCAACGTGCGGTTCCCTATCTTGGGCGGCTTATTCGTGAGCTGGGAACTTTTATGGACGAGTTGTCTGCCGGGAAAGTGCCGGAGATGATAAGGGATATGCAACAGAGGGTGAAAGCAACGCTTGCTCGTGAAGGGATGCAATACCTGATGAGCCAGAAGAAAGATTCTTTTTGGACACGGGAAAGTCTGGATCTTTATTTCCGGGGGAGGGAACTTGATGGAGTCCGTGTTATATTGGATACACTATATATGCTGGATTCTTTACGCTCGTTGGGGACTATGGCTAAAGACGAGGGGCTTACGTTCCCGATTTTCACGGAAAGCGGGAGGAGGGTGAGGATAGAGGGATTGTATCACTTGTTTTTGGAAAATCCGGTGAAGAATGACGTATTATTTGATGATCGGCAACATCTATGTTTCCTAACAGGGCCAAATATGGCGGGGAAATCTACTTGCATGAAGGCTTTCGGGGTGGCAGTTTATTTGGCTCATTGCGGATTACCCGTGCCGGCAGCCCGGATGGAATTGTCCGTGTTTAAAGGATTGTTTACCACGATTAACTTGTCGGATAATTTGTCGTTAGGATATAGTCATTATTATAATGAGGTCGCCCGGGTAAAATATATCGTGGAACAAGTTCGGGATTTGCAGGGCGTGGTTGTTGTTTTTGATGAACTGTTCCGGGGAACTAACGTGAAGGATGCGTATGATGCATCTTGTGCGGTGATTGGTGGATTGGCCCGGTTGAAGTATGGGGTATTTATGATTTCAACACATATTGTCGAGGTGGCGGAGTTTTTAAAACCGTTTCCTTCGGTATGTTTCCGTTTCTTTGAAATAGACATGACGACGGGAGAGCCCCGCTACACGTATTGTTTACGGGAAGGAGTTTCCGACGAACGGATCGGGATGTATATATTGAAAAAAGCGGGGGTGGTGGATCTAATTAAAGCGTTGTGAGCAAGTGAATACAGAAAAAATTCATGAATTATTCTTTACTTGTTTGTTATCATTAGAATTATTTCTATTTTTGCGTTTGTAAAATGTTTCTTCGGGGCAGGGTGCAACTCCCTACCGGCGGTTATAGTCCGCGACTCCCTTTCGAGGGACTGATTCAGTGAAATTCTGAAACCGACGGTTAAAGTCCGGATGATAGAGGAGATATTTAGTTGTAATTGATATTATATTAGTACAATATAAATTTATGCCCCGAATGTGTATGCATTCGGGGTATTTTTTTAGGAGGTTTTGAACATGGTGAGACAGGAAGATATTGAATACATGCGACGGGCGATGGAGCTTGCCGAACGAGGGGTAGGATTCACGAATCCGAACCCGATGGTGGGAGCCGTGATCGTGAAGGGGGGAAAGGTGATCGGGGAAGGATGGCACGAGAGATGCGGTGAATGGCATGCGGAGAGGAATGCTTTCAAGAATTGTACGGTTTCCGCGGAAGGAGCCACGATGTACGTGACGTTGGAACCTTGTTGTCATTATGGAAAGACACCCCCTTGTACGGAGGCAATCATCGAACATGGGATTGCCCGTGTGGTGATCGGGATGGAAGATCCTAATCCGTTGGTTGCGGGTAAAGGGATTGCTTTTTTAAGAGAGGCTGGAATCGAGGTCGTTTGCGGGATTGAGGAAGAGGCTTTACGGGAACAGAATCGAGTATTTTTGAAATATATATCGACAAGATTGCCTTGGGTGGCGCTGAAAGCGGCGATGACGCTGGACGGGAAGATTGCAACTCGTACAGGCGATTCGAAATGGATCACGGGAGCGGAGGCACGAGCTTACGTGCATGAGTTGAGACATCGTTTTATGGCCATATTAGTTGGAATCGGAACAGCCGTGGCGGATGATCCCTTGCTGAATTGCCGAATTGAGGGGCGTGGTGTTAGGCAGCCGATACGAGTGGTAGTAGATAGTAATGCTCGCTTGTCCTTGGAGAGCCAGCTTGTGCAAACGGCCGAAGAGTATCGCACGATCGTGGCCTATACTCGTTTTGCTCCGGAAGAGAGAGTGAAGGCCTTGCAGGAAGCAGGTGTGGAGATGTTGCTTTGCGAGGAGAAGGAAGGACTTGTTGATGTCAGGAATTTATTGGAACTATTGGGACAGTTCGGGATTGATTCTATTTTGTTAGAAGGAGGAGGAAGTTTGAATTACACGTTTTTGGCGGAGGGGCTTGCGGATGAGTTGTATGCTTTTATTGCCCCGAAGATCGTGGGGGGGATGAATGCCAAGACTCCGGTGGAAGGTTCGGGCGTGGAGAAAATGGCTGATGCCATAAACCTCGAATTGAAAAACGTATTGAATATCGGTGATGATGTTCTTTTAAAACTAAAAGATAATAGATTTCGTGATTAAAAAAGTGAGGGCATTGAGCGAGGAAATCTAAAATCATAAATTGTAAATCTAAAATTAAGATGTTTACAGGTATAATCGAAGAAATAGGAACCATACGGGGAATCAAGCGGGGAAACCGGAGTGTGGTGTTGGAAGTGCAGGCGAAGAAGGTGCTGGAGGATTTGCACGTGGGGGATAGTATTGCCACGAACGGGGTTTGCCTGACGGTGATCTCTTTTGCTAACGGGAGTTTCTGTGCCGATGTGATGCCGGAGACGATGTCACGTAGCAATTTGGGAGAACTGCACGTTGGGGATCGGGTGAATTTGGAGAGAGCGTTGACGTTGAACGGGCGTTTAGGTGGACATATCGTGTCGGGGCATGTTGACGGGCTTGGGAAGATTGTGGGGAGAGAGAAAGATGAAAATGCTATTTGGATCATGATTTCAGCCCCGGCAGAGCTATTGCGTTATATCGTGGATAAAGGTTCTATCACGATTGACGGGATCAGTCTAACGGTTGTAGCCGTGACGGATACGGGTTTTACGGTTTCCATTATACCTCACACACAGGATGAGACGACGTTAGTGAAGAAAAAGATAGGTGATGTGGTAAATTTGGAAAATGACGTGATTGCTAAATACGTGGAAAAATTAATGCGTCCGGCAGCCCCGGTTGAGCCGAAAGGTGGGTTGACATTGGATTTTTTGCTGGCGAATGGATTTTAGGAAGTTAAAAGCTAAAAGATAAAAACTGAAAGTTTAAGGAGACAAATTTAAGAGTATTAAGATATGGAAGAATTTAAATTTAGTACGATTGAAGAGGCAGTTGCGGATTTGAGAGCCGGAAAGATGATTATCGCTGTGGATGATCCGGATCGGGAAAACGAGGGGGATCTGATTTGTGCAGCCGAGTTTGCCACGTTGGAGAACGTGAACTTTATGGCTTCTTATGCCAAAGGCTTGATCTGTATGCCAATGAGTAAGGCCTTGACAACGAAGTTGGGGTTGGAACAGATGGTTGCCACGAATACGGATAACCATTGTACGGCATTCACGGTATCTATTGATCACGTGGATACGACCACGGGTATTTCAGCGTTGGAACGTTCCGTGACTGCAATGAAGGCGGTAGAGGATGATGCGAAACCGGAGGATTTCCGTCGTCCTGGACATATGTTCCCGTTGGAGGCAAAGAAAGGCGGCGTGCTAGAGCGTATGGGACACACGGAGGCTACAGTGGACTTGATGCGGATAGCCGGATTGAAAGAGTGTGGTCTGTGTTGTGAGATTATGCGGGAAGACGGAACGATGATGCGTACCCCGGAATTGAAGGAGTTTGCTAAGGCACATGATATGAAAATGATAACGGTGTCGGATTTGATTACTTACCGCAGAAAAACCGAGATTTTGGTAGAGCGGGTAACGGAGGCCGATCTGCCGACGAAGTATGGGGACTTTAAGGCTTACGGGTACGTGAATAAAATCAACGGGGAACATCATATTGCATTGGTGAAGGGGGACGTGACGGATGGGGAGCCGGTGTTGTGTCGGGTGCATTCAGAGTGTTTGACGGGAGACGTGTTCGGTTCTTTGCGTTGTGATTGTGGAGACCAGTTGGCAGAGGCAATGCGTAGAATTGGAGAAAGAGGTCGGGGCGTGTTGTTGTATATGCGTCAAGAAGGTCGGGGTATCGGTTTGATTAATAAGTTGAAGGCTTATCACTTGCAGGATGAAGGGATGGATACCGTGGAAGCGAATATTGCTCTTGGGTTTAAAGCTGACTTGCGTGAATATGGCACCGGGGCAGAGATTCTAGCTGACCTAGGCGTGAAGAAAATGATTTTGATGACCAATAATCCGTTAAAAATTAATGGTTTGACCGGGTATGGTATTGAAATCGTGGGACGTGAGCCGATTGAAATGACTTGTAACGAGAAGAACGAGTTCTATATGTACACGAAGTACAAGAAGATGGGACATATGATTCACGTGCGTCAACGGGAAGAGATAGAGAAATTGAAAGAAGGATTAGAAAATAAATAAATATAGAGACTATGAATTTACTGGAAGGGAAATTATTAGCAGAAGGTCAGCGAATTGGTATCGTTGCAGGACGTTTTAATGAGTTTATCACGAGTAAATTGTTAGGTGGAGCGTTAGATGCTTTTAAACGTCATGGTGGTGATGAGGCAAATATTGATTTAGCTTGGGTGCCGGGGGCTTTTGAAATTCCGTTAGTGGCAAAGAAAATGGCCGAGACGAAGAAGTATGATGCTGTTGTTTGCTTGGGTGCCGTGATTCGTGGGGCAACACCTCATTTCGATATGGTGGCTAACGAGGCAACCAAAGGGATTGCTAATGTCGGGCTGCAAACGGGGACCCCGATTATTTTCGGTGTTTTGACTACCGATACGATTGAACAAGCTGTTGAAAGAGCCGGAACAAAAGCTGGAAACAAGGGTTTCGAGGCGGTAACTACGGCTATCGAGATGATAAATTTGTTGAAGCAGATTTAGTTTGACGCTATCTGTAAAATGGTGTAAATGGTAACTCGGATTTGAAATATTCGAGTTACCATTTGTACTTTTATTGAATTGTGTCTATTTTTCGCCGTAGTGGTATCTAAAAGTTATGATTATAAAAGTTGCTGTTGTTTATTGTTTTATTTCAATAAATAAGTATTTTCGTACGTCTATAATTGTTAATAGTTGAAGGTGGGTTGTATGGGAACATTAAACGAACAGGAACTAAAGGAAATAGGGTGTCGTGTAAAGAGAGGTGATCATGAAGCTTTTCACACGCTTTATCGCTGTTACTTTGAACGTTATGTTCGTTATGCTGTTCGTTATACCTGCGATGTCGAGGAGGCTACGGATTTGGTACAGAATGCTTTTTTCTCGTTATGGGAGAATCTTTCCCAGTATGACGAGAGCAAGAACATTTTTCTTTATCTGTTGATAATCGTGAAAAATAATTGTCTGAATTATTTGCGATCGATTAAAATTAAGGATAGTCATGGAGACAAAATTGTGGAGGCAATGTTGTTTTCGGGGGTAGATGATGAAGGAGTGGATGATGATATTCGGGCCCGATTGAAACAGGTATTACAGGAACTACCGGACAAGGGTAGATTCGTGTTGTTGGAGCATATCGTGGAAGGGAAAAAGGTGAAAGACATTGCCTTAGAGATGGATGTGGCGGAATCGACGGTAAAAACCCATTTGAAACGTTCGTTAAAGTATTTGAGAGAACATCTGTCATTTATTCTTTTTTCCGTGTGATGGTATTTCCCTTGGAGACGTGTTCTTGAGATGCAGAACTTTTCTTTGAAAATATTTTGAAACATTGTCCCCCGTTTTGAATCTCCGTGTGTACTTGTGGTAAATATAAATCAAGTATGCGTGAAGAAAATTTTATAGAATGGAGAATACTTGCCGGAAAACTGCGGGGAACCCTTTCAAGCAAGGAGGAACAGGAGTTTCAGGCTTGGTGTGATGCGAGCATACGACATCGGAGATATTTCGAACGGCTGGGGAAGTTATGGGATTCGGGGAAAGAGGGCGAGATCCGGGTGGATGTGGAGGCCATGATTCGTGACTTTGACAGACACGTGGAGAAGAGAAAGAAAATTTCGATCCGTCGTCGCTGGATACAAGTGGCAGCCGTGGTAATTCCTCTGATTGTATTGGGGGCTGTTGTTTATTGGAATCGAGGAATGAAACCGGTAGAACAGGTTGCTGTTAATACGTTGTTGATGCCGGGAGAGAGTCGGGCGAAATTGACTTTGTCCGACGGGCGGGTGGTATTGCTTGATAAGATGCAAAATGATGAAACCATGATTGATGCGGGTAATTCTTTTATCCGGAGGGGTGAAGGACGGGTGACCTATGTCAAAGGGAGCGAGAAATCTCCGGGTAAAGTGGAGTACAACGTGATGGAAGTACCTCGGGGTGGCGAATACGTGTTGGAATTGTGTGATGGTACCCGGGTGTGGTTGAATTCTCAAACCCGCCTAGTTTATCCGACTTGTTTCGTGGGTTCGGAGAGAGTGATTGAGCTTGATGGGGAGGCTTATTTCCAGGTCGCTCGTGACACGACCATGCCTTTTGTTGTCCGGGTAGGCAAGAATGCAGTTCGGGTATATGGAACTTCATTTAACGTGAGTGCTTATCGAGAAGATGCCAATATGATAACAACGCTGGAAACCGGAAGCGTGGGACTTTGGGTCGGGGAGAAAGAATATCGTTTGGTCCCCGGGGATCAAGCTGACGTGACGGTTGCAACCGGAACTGTTGTTAAGCACAAGGTGAATGCGGAGGCGTATTGTTCCTGGAGAAGCGGAACATTCATTTTTGAGGAAGAACGATTGGAGAGCATATTGAATCGTTTGTCCAGATGGTATAACGTGGATATATTTTATCAGAACGAGTCCATCAAGGATTTGCATTTTACCGGCGATTTGGGGCGGTATGAAGATTTCATGGAGGTGCTGAAGTTAATAGGGTTAACTACGAATGTTGAATTTGTCGTAAATGAAAGAAATATTATCGTGAAATACAAATAAAAAAAGAGACCGGAGAAGAAACTGCCATTTCTCTGC
>DYVS01000117.1:0-9668 GCA_020743075.1 Butyricimonas virosa
GGGATGGCTATTCTATTTCTGCAGGGTTACTTGGTCGTGCCTCAAGGTTGATAGAACTAGTAAGTTCCCATGCTTCTCTATTTATAATAACTTACCTTTCTGGGAATCTATGGTATAGTTAATTTTTAAATTTATGAAAACATTTAAAAGTCTATGTGTGATTGTATTGAGCGCAATTACTCTAGCAAGTTGCGGTTTGGGAAGTGATTTGACTTCTAACAAGAACTCGTTGCAGACAAACGTGGTATTAACTCAAAACAATTACAAAATTGTGAAAACTATCACGGGAGAAGCTACAGCCACCTATATTCTGGGAATAGGTGGATTATCTTCCAAAGCACTGAAAGAAAATGCCGTTGCTAACATGGTTAAGGAGGCAAAATTGGACGGTAGATGTCAAGCTATTGTGAACACACAAGTTTCAGTGAAAAATGCGATTGTTACACCTTTTTATGTAAAAAAAATTGTTACGGCAACAGCGCAAGTGATAGAATTTACAAAGTGACACAATTTAATAAGGGGAGATACTCTCCCCTTTCTATATAAAAATTATGAAAGGAATAGTATTGTTGTCATGTATATTGTTTTGTAGTATTGTTACTTCTGGTCAAATAGTATTAAAAAGAGGAACGAATATTTATATTGAGTTAGCGACGGAAGCAAATAGTAATAATAGGCATGAGATCATAGCACTTGTTGGATATGACGTGTTAGACACTTCTACTGGTGAAATTTTGATCACGAAAGGAACTCCTGTACGTGTAAGGGTGGAAAGAAGAAAATCACGGGGATTAGGTAAAGCTGGTTGGTTATTAATAAAACCTATATCAACAACAGCTATTGATGGAAAAGAGATATTGTTAGATGGTATCTATTCTAAAGAAGGAGAAGATCGTAAAGGGTTAGCTTTAGGATTAGGTATAGGTTCTGGTTTAACCTATCTGCCTGGTTTGGGTTTTTTGTTTTTGCTAATCAAAGGAGAGAAAATAGTATTACCCAAGGGAAGTATATTATATGATATTTACATTGGGGAAAATTATCAATTTTATTCAGGGGACATCAATTCGTTGAAATAATATTTATCGTGTGTGAGGGGATGATAGACTTCGGTTTGTCATCCCTTTTTATATCGTGGTGGAAAATTTGAAAAAATTGAATTGTATATAGAAGTTGATAATTTCACACCAACTTACGTGTTTCAATTAGATATATGAATAAAATTTGATTCCTATTACATTACCAATTAATACAGAAAGTATGTGTATAAAAATCATATTCCAACCACCATAATTTAGTGGTAAGTTGCTTGTGTATAAGCTATATGTTACTTATATTTGAGTATAAAATAAGAGTGAGTTCATTAATAGTATTAATCCTTCTTGATTTAGCTTTGAGTTAAACCGCCAGTTAAACCAAACAGAATGCAAACTATAATATTTGATTGTAAACATCATAAATACAATTAGTTATAAAGGTGCAGGAGTGGCTGAACTGGCACGCCTGGAAAGCGTGTAAACCTCTAAAGGGTTTCGGGGGTTCGAATCCCCCTCTTTCCGCCGAAAATCATAAAAATAGAGAGTTGGAAAGTGAAATCCGACTCTCTTTTTGCATATAAAAGGATTCCAAGCCTAATTCTTATCGATTTTTAACGGGATTTCTACAACGATTTTTCCCGTAAGGCGTATCAATAGTACAATTTCACCAGACAGATGATAACATCAAAAGGGAAATAAAAAGATTGCTAGCATAGGTAGAGAGTGAGAATTCCCGGAGTCATAGCCGGGGAGTATAGTGAATGTAGATTGTTGCTAGTCTCGGTGCGGTTACTTCGTGATGAACGTAGCCGCACTTTTTTATCCCATACATTCAAACAATTATGAAAAACTTTCCCGCATATTACGGATAGTCTAAGATATTTGGTAATTTTGTGGTGAAAAATAAAAAAGATTATGGATGATTTACAACATATCGGATATAGCCGGGAGGTCATTGAATTCGTTGCCGTTGCTAAAGAGTTTTGCGGTTATCTGGAAGGCTCTCACGAAGAAGACGCCAGCGAGTTGCTTTCAAAATTACAAAAGTTCATCCCGCTAATTTACTTGAAAGGCAGCCTATTACCCTCGTGCGAAAGCGATAACCTCGGCATGATGGAAGAAATCGTGACAGAGGAAGATTACAATGCCTTACTCACTACATTAAGCCGGACACTAGGCGAGAATGACGAATATCTGGAAGTTTTCGACGAGAATATGCAATACAGCGAAACTCCGGTCGTAAATTCGATTTCCGAAAAACTCTGTGATATTTACCAAGATTTAAAAAATTTTATTTCCGCATATCGCAGTGGAATGATTGATGTCATAGAGGAAGCTCTATGGCAGTTAAATAACAGTTTTGAATTATATTGGGGAAAGGCGTGTGCTAGCGTATTAAGAGCAATACATTTGGCAATATATAAAGTAGTAGACACGGACTACTCCATGTAGGAGAGATTGACATGGAATACAAGACGAAGATCAGCGAAGAAGAAATAGAAGAATTACCAAACTTCACGTTTGACGGGGAGATCATCGTGATTGATCATGAGGATAAAATTGATGCAGCCGTGAACGATTTATCGTCCTACTTGCATATCGGATTCGACACGGAAACCAAACCGGCATTCAAGAAAGGGGTAACACACCAGGTAGGCCTGTTACAACTGGCCACCGATAAACGGGTATACTTATTCCGTTTGAACAAATGTGGCCTGTCCGAATCATTACAGGATCTTTTGGCCAATGAAAATATAATGAAAATCGGTGTCGGGATACGCGATGACATCCGGGGGCTTAGGAAACTAGCCAATTTCATCCCGGCAAGCTTTCTGGATTTACAAATATTTGCCAAGGCATTTGGCATAGAAGAGATGTCATTCTCTAAATTAATGTCCATTATTTTCAAGGTGAAAATATCCAAACGGCAACGGACGTCAAACTGGGAAGCCCCACGATTGACCCCTGCACAATTACATTACGCAGCAACCGACGCATGGGGAGCGCTAAAAATGTACAAGGCGTTAAAATCCGGCAACAGCCAGCTACAACAAGTGTCCTAGAGTTTGTAAAGTAATACTTTATAAACTCTCTTTTACGGGCACGGAAAAATAAAACGTGGTACCTTTCCCCTCTTTCGATTCAAACCACAATTTTCCGTGATTCATTTTCACAAAATCCTTGCAGAGCTGTAACCCCAACCCGCTCCCCTTCTCTTTCTGTGTTCCGTAAGAAATAAAATGTAATCCGTCATCCAGCAACCCCTGCTGATGCTCCTCACCGATTCCCTGCCCTCTATCCTTCACAATTATCGTCAGGGACCCGTTTTCTTCCCTGCAATCCACATCAATCCTTCCCCCCGTGTAGCTGAATTTAATAGCATTGGATAATAAATTACGCAACACGGTCTTCATCATATTCACGTCCGCATACCCGATAAAAGGTCGATCAATATGATTGTAAATCTTTATTCCCTTCGCCTCTGCTATATTCTCCTGTAACACGATCACTTCTTTCGCCGCCTCCGTGAAAGAAAATGCCTGCCTGTACGGCTGTAATAATCCATTCCGGCTATTGCTCCATAGCAACAGGTTTTCCAGCAACAAGAAAGCCTCATCCGTAGTCTCCTGCAACATCTTGATAAGATTCTTTATATTATCATCCGGAATTTTCTCTTTCTGGTGCTCAAGCGCTTCAAGAATCATTTTAAGCGTACCAATCGGGGCACGCAAATCATGAGCGATAACGGAATATAGCTTGTCTTTAGAACGGGATACGCTTTGGATACGTTCATTCTGCCTCTCGATGATACGCTGCGATTCCAGTAAAAGCAATTGATTATTTATGCGAAGGATCAGCTCCCTTTTACTCAACGGCCGGGAAACGAACTCCACTCCCTCGTAATCGGCCACCTTCCGAAAATCTTCATAACGGTTGGGGATCGTCATATAGAGTATCGGAATCTGCTTGGTCAAGGCGCTCTGTTTCAACTGGCGGACAACCGTAACCCCCTTCCCCTCTTCTAGCGCCAAGCGAATAATAATCATATCCGGTAACCTCAACTTCGCAAGTAAAAATACCTCGTCCGCTTCCAGAGTAGGTAATAATTTAAAATTCTCTCCAGCCAGCAGGCTTTTCATCTTTTCCAAATTCGAAATAGAATCGTCAGCCAAAAGGATTGTATATTCGCTATGATCTATATGCATTCGCTACAAATTTATAACCAATTTTTGATAAAAGTTCCTCGTAGAGCCTATTAAATGCCATAGCTTTTTGACTTAAATTATCAAATGATTCATTATTACCAATTTCGTTCTCTCCCGATAAATTATCTTTGATTGATTTCCACATCGGGTACATGGTTTCAGAGAAAGTTTGCAATTCAGTTTTCAGCAATGTTAATTCACGTTCCATCTCCTTGAAACGAGTCACGTCATGCCCGACCAAGTGAATTTCGGTGTGATCCCGATCTAACCTGACCGGATAAGCATACCACTCGATAAATACCACCTCATCATCACGCATTACCTTGGCATTAAACGTCAACAAATCCTCTGGGAACTTCACCACTTCCTCCAATTTCTTTGATGAAATATCCATTTCAGTCATTAGCTCCCCGATCCGACTCCCGATAATATCATCCGGACTATCCCCGAATAAGGAATAAAATGTCTTGTTCGAGAAACTGATATGTAAATGCCGGTTCAAGCGAAGAATGTAATCCACCCGGTTTTCGACAAAGTCCTGATACAAGGCATGATGTTTCACCAATTTTCTTAAAATCAACTCTTTTTCGAGCGCTCCGGATAGCACGGAGGCTACCTGTACCAAAAAGGCAATCTCGTCCCCCGACCACGGTTCCTCGTGGTGACAACGGCTTAAGCACAAAAAGGAAAAAAGATGACTGGATATATACAAGGGTAAAAATATAGCACAATTGACCCCCGTCGCCTGCATGATATTCTTCAAACTCTCGTTCGTCACGTCATTTATATCCCGAATATATATATAATTGTCCCTCTCTAAATCCTGTTCTAACTTCCGGTCATAATAGAAACCGCATTTCTCCCCTGACTCCGGGAAAACAGATACCCCGGTACGGGTCCATTCTTCCGATATGGTAAATGTCATATCGTGATTAATACTCACGATATAAACCTGATCGGCCCGCTCGTGTTCGCCCAGTTTCTTTAATGCCAACTTCACGTTTCTATTCAACCCCACGCTAGTGGATAATAAAACGTTTAAATCAGATAAAAACTCTGCTCCTGTTATGTTATTTTCTGTCTGCATACGCTTGTTGGGATCGTTTAGTCCTCAATATTTGTTTCTTTTTCTAGTATTTATACACGAATTTCACACTTCAGGTTACATGATTCTACATTTTTATATAACAAGATTAAAATTCATCTACAAACAACTTTCTATAACCCAATATATTAAATATACGCCCTAAATTTAGTCTATAAAAATCTCCGAAAACATTTGGTAACTGAGAAGATTTTTGTACTTTTGTGCCCGGGTAAGTCCTATGCGACCAGCTCCTGTCGAACTCCCCCAGGGTCGGAAGACAGCAAGGGTAGATGGTTGAGCGGTGCGACATAGTAAGCTTACCCTTTTAGGAAATGCCTCTTTAGCTCAGCTGGCCAGAGCACGTGATTTGTAATCTCGGGGTCGTTGGTTCGAATCCGACAAGAGGCTCAAAAGAAGGGAAGGAAAGGGTGTGAGTTCTTTTTAAGTTGCTGTTGTAGCTCAGGGGTAGAGCACTTCCTTGGTAAGGAAGAGGTCATGGGTTCAAATCCCATTAACAGCTCAGAGGTAGCAGTCAATAATTTGGCTGCTTTTTTGTTTTATATTATTTATATTTAAATAGTTAGAACTCAGAGTACATTATGTCGCTCGTCAACACTTATCCGCCAAAATAACTACTCGTGATTTCTAAAATCGAACACAAATAAAAGAACAATTCCCTCAAAAGCTCTTTATAAAACCTCTAGGGAATTGTCTATTTTAACTCAAATTCCTTCGCTAAGAATTATTTTACTTTCTCGTAAATATAAAGTTCGTGAATTTCTCCGGTATACCCTTCTTCCTTGAACGGACCTTGTGACATACCAAGAACAATTAATGTTCCACGATTATTTAAAACAACCAAATCATCATTTACCGGGTCAATTGAAAGACCTTCAATCTCTCCAGAGCGACGAAAATCGCTCATCTCACGAAATAACTCAACTCTTCCGGCTTTTGCCCCTGCAGCAATTTTACCTTTACGCATTACAGGCTTTCCGTTTTTGTCAAGTTTCACACTGAACGGAGTATCTTTAACCACTTCGGTTCCTTCCTGCAAACCGGTGAAATGCACTTCCGTAATGTCAGCAACATAAATATTATCAGGAATATTATATAAAGATTCTCCATCATCTGAAGTGAAAAGCATTTTCCCGTCAGCGATAAAGATTCCTTGGCACCAGTAGGGAGTCGGACGACATTGCATTTTCGTGTAGTATTGTCCTGTTTCAAGACTATAGCAATACACGTAACGACTATCCACCCAGTCAGACATCCAAACCATATTTTTCTCACGATCAACAGCAAGTCCAGACACCTCTACCTGTCCTGATTCAGGAGACCAAGGAAGATCTCGTTTCCATTTTAAAGTCTCTGCGTCATAAATTGACACGGCAATATTGTAACCACGTCCGTATTCAAACTTCTCAATACCGCAATAGATCTCTCCATTGTACACGTCAATATCACCAAAGTGGTTAGCAATTTTAGGATTCTGGAACGGTTGATCGTTCTTCATGACAAGATTACCTTGCTTATCATACTTATAAAGAACTTTGGTGTCGGAAACATAATAATAGTTACTGTCGATAGCAATTCCTTGACGTCCTGCCACGGGAATAACTCTTTTCAATCGATACTCAGTTCCCAGATGTTGAGCACTTGCAGACATTCCTACAAAAAGTAATGCCAGAGCGAAAAATAATTTATTCATAATCCAATAATTTAATTTGTTGGTAAAAAGATTGAGTATTATTAGAATTTAAGAAGACACATGATTTGCAAGCTATTACCCGTACCGGTTCTTGTTCCAGCATCTTTTACCTTATCAGGATAAGCCGAAATAGTATAATTTACCTGGAACTTAACATCCTTGATTATTTCATAGGTACAACCTAAAAGGAAGTTATCCTTGTTGTTTGCAGAAGTCTTGGCTGCTTTGTCACGGTACATATCATAACGTACAACCGGTAAGAACTTACCAATTTTATACGCCGCAAGCACATAAAAACCATCTTCTTTCACGTTAGCATCATCACTTTGAATATGGCCGTATTCTGCACGAACGTCAAGACCATTCGGATCATAATACCAAGCACCGGTGATAAAACGATTCATCGGAAGATAATCCTTCGCATCTCCATTTTCGTTCAAACCTTTATATTCTCCCCAATTGTAACAACCGATGATACGCAATTTCTCTACCGGACGGATTGTGATACGACCCACAAAATCTTTCGATTTATTGTCATCGTTCAATGTCGGGAGATAACCGTTCGTCAATGATAACTGATAACTCAGATAGCTAAATTTTTGATCTTTGCTTTTGAAAAGGTCTCCATAAGCCATCACTCCAAGATCACGACCATAATCAATAAGATCTGCAGAAGAGATCGCATTACGACACACCATACGGTAACAGATGTTCGAGAAATCCACGGTCTCTAAAGTAGACGGGGAAATATCATAATTCTCGAAACCAAGCGGCAAATAGTATTGACCTGCACGGAAATGCAAAGCATCAGTGATATGAGCGTTAACAAAAGCGTCCATTACCGTGATCACTTTTTTCTTGTAGGCAGAATTATCAACCGATCCGGAGAAACACTCCAACTGGGCACGAAAATCAAAGGTTTTTGAAACTTTTTTATCAATGATCAAACGCATACGTTTCAATTGGAATGATGATCTGTTATCCCCATTCTTGTCCCCCCAGTTATAACCGGTTTGAATATAACCAGAGAATTTAGGCAATATCGAAAGAAGTTTATTTACCTGTTTTGTAAGGTCGTCGTTATTGGCTTGCGCGACCTCGCTTTTCGTGTTAGAAGGTTCGTCTTTATCAGACTCGGCCCGGGCAATTGTACATACAAAAAGAGCACAACATAACACCAATACATTTAATAAATAGTTTTTTTTCATAATGACATAAATTAAGTTTATTGTAACTATGCGGGATAATTCTTCACAGAATTATTCTTTAGGATTAATCACATTTTCTCTGATTCCCCACTCCGAAGTATGGAAACGCACTTTCGAATCTCGGACATCATTGCACCGAACAATAACGGCTCCTTCTTTTTCCCAGTACTCTTTCACCGTTAGACCATGCATTGGACCATCTTCCGGCCCTCGGACAGTTTTATCATCCGGGTTTACCACAATCTTCAAACCACAAGACTGGTTTAGCATATCCATGTCTCCCCGGCTATTCCCCCCTACTACAAGTGGACGAGTTTTAATGAAAGTCGGGATAACATTCGCTTTCCCATCATCTTGCGGAATCGGTAACACGATCTCATTTGTCAACACCCCATCTACCACGACAGACTTCATCCCGAGAATATTTATTTCAGGGATTCCCAATTCCTCTGATAAAAATTTTTGATATAAAAACTCGGGAGAAGCTGTCAATATCCAAACCTCAAATCCATACTCTTTCAAATTAGCTATAAGCTGTTTCATTTCCGGGTAAAACTTTCCTTGATATGACTCCACATAGCAATCATACCCCAACTTTGCCACTTCCTCCGGAGTCATTCCCGCCAAAAAGTGGGCACGATCTTCGACATAAACTTTCCCCACGTTATTACCGTCTTTTACCATCCGATTCAAAATAGCTATTTTTTCCTTGGAAACTTTATCATTTTTGCTCTTATAATATTTATCGGCATAACGATATAAAGCTTCATCCGCCAAATAGTGCGGTGCTTGCCCGATCACAGTTCCATCCCCGTCGAATACCGCTACTTTACGAATATTCATGGTTAAAGTCGTATTCAAGAATGTTTCAATTCTCTCATTAATTTCCTTTGACCACCCCTTGATCTCCCGGTAAGTCTGCGCGTAAATCGAGGACGTAATGAATAGCAACAATATAACCACTATTCCTTTCGTCAAATGTTTTGTATTCATACAATTTATTGTTTATTGTTGATCAGAATAATTCTATTTCTTCACCTCAATAAGGCATCATTATTTTCTATTTTGCACCAGGTATTGTTCTTCCTTGTAAGTGAAGCCGACGAAAACGATCGACAAGGCACAAGCGACAAGTAACAGCACGAACGTCCCGTCCCATCCGAATGAACTTTCCGCCACGTATCCCATCACCACGTTCGCCAGGATAGCCGTCCCGAAGAAGTACCCGAAGAACCCGGTCAACCCGGCTGATGTCCCGGCCGCGTTCTTGGGAGCCAGATCAAGGGCTTGAACCCCGATAAGCATCACCGGGCCGTAGATGAAGAACCCGATGGCAATCAAGGATAGCGTGACAATCATGTAGTTATCCGAGAACTGCCAGTAAAGGAGGATGAACAATGCCACGAGAGCCATGAATATGAT
>DYVS01000118.1:0-17555 GCA_020743075.1 Butyricimonas virosa
CAAAGAAAAATATTATTACCATGCAGCCAAACGTTTTATGATGGACGCCCAGCTCTTACGTTGTCGGGCAGCTATTCACGTGGAAGATAAAGACGATATTGTTTTCTGGAGTAATATTTTCAAACATTTTCGCCCGAATGATCGGTTTCATTTTATCGCGGGTTCCCGAAACGAACGGGGCCATGAAACCAGAGGCGTGACGCAATGTCTGAAATATGTCAAATATCTAAATCCGAAGTTTTTTATCTGTATTGACAGTGACTATCGCTATTTGCTGCAAGAACAAGGGATCGATGTCAAGCATTACATTTTCCAGACCTATACCTACTCTTTCGAAAACCATCATTGCTATGACAAAGGTTTGAACGAACTATGCTACCGGATCACAGCCCTGCCTAACAACGTGTTCGACTTCCATCAATTTCTGAAAGAGTATTCGAATATCGTGTACAAATTATTCCTGTGGCATCTTTATTTCTTGGTGGCAGATCCCAAACGGTTCTCGATCGCTGATTTCAACGAACTGATTTCATTTCAATGGCAACGTCGACCGGACATCCGCCAAAACGGACGCCACGAGTTAAACAAGTTGAAAGGACGGATCGAACAAAAACTTGCCCAACTCCGGAAGAATTATCCTAAAGCGAACCTTTCTATACTAGAAGAAAAGTACCAAAAAATGGGACTAACCCCAGACACCACGTATCTTTTTATCCGGGGGCATAATATTTACGATATGGTTTATATGTTGAACCGGGAAGTTTGTAAAAAAGTACTACGGATCGCGAAAGATTCGTATTCCGGTTCACAACAACCGCCCCATATCAACCTTTTCGGTTATCGAAATAGTATTGACGATCAACTAAAAAAGAATTTACATTTCGGGGCTTATCCTGCCATTCGCAAGATAGAAGAAGATATTCACCTTCTCTTTTAGGGTTTTCGTTTAACCCCGGAAGGCAACACGATCAAGATGGCTTTATGAGATTCGCCATTCTTTCCGATCGTAAAATGGATATGGACTTGTATTCGCCTACCGGATGGCGTGTTTTCCCATTTAGGTCCCTCGGCCAGCAATCGGATAACTTCTTTATTGCTCTCCTTCGAAAACCCATCTTCTATTCGGATCCGGCTAGGGACTTTTTTCCGATTCAATTCAAACGAGAGTGTAACCGTCCCCATTTTATTTGAATCCAAGTCTGCCTTCGGATAACGCAAAGCTTTTTTCATATATTGATTGAAATGGGAAATATCATCTTTAGATACCAGTGTATCAAGCAGGACATTGGGTTGACCGGAAACAGTAGAAGTCCCCCGTATTTTCACATTAGACATTTCGACCTCCCGTTTTTTGGCAACACCATAACCGGTAACAACAACCTCATCCATACCTTCCGTATCTTCTTCCATCTTCACTTGCAATTTATCCCCCGCCTTAACCAAAACATTCCGAGATTTCATCCCGACAAAAGAAAAAGCAAGTACCCCCTCTGATGCAGGAAGTTCCAAACTAAAGTGCCCGTTACCATCTGAAACACCCCCTATCGTGGAACCGGAAAGAATTACAGTCACTCCCGGTAAAGGATTGCCCTTTCCATCCGTTATCGTACCCGACACGTGATTGTTGATTACTTTCATTTTCTGGGTTGTCAGTCGGGAAGTATCTTCCATTTGAACACTTGCCAAAGAAATTTCCTGATCAGCAAGCTCTTCCATCACCATCTCCCGTACAGTATCCTTTCTCCTTACCACTTTGTCAGCCGAGTGTGGCAACTGTCTTTTATCGTTTGAACGTACCGTTAAAGAATCCGTTTCATCGGACAAATCTATTGCTTTTTCACTTTCAAGTGTCAGTCTCTCTTTCTCTTTAGTCTTCACCGAATCTGATAATTGGGCAACCGTCATCATGGGTACATCAAAAGTTTTCTCCTGCCGGGTAAACCACCATGTCCCACAAGCCAATAAAACTGCTAACGAGGCCACAACATACATCCATACCCGCTTCTGTTTACGAGAAGAACGGGCTCGTTCGTTTAACTGGCGTTCCAAACGAATCAAGCCATCAATCGGGTCTCCGGGAGTTGAAGTCAACCCTTCCAACGCCTCGTACAAGAACGGATCGGACAACGCCTCCCGCTCCATACGGTTAGCAGCCTTCCCCTTCCGGTTGCCATGCAGGTATTCCTTTATGTCGTCAATCCGTTTCATTTGATGTTATTCCTTTACGTTGCAAACACAATTTCAAATTCCGTTTACCATTCTGTATAAAACTCTTTACCATTTTCGAAGAAAAACCCGTGCGTTCTTCCACTTCCTTGTACGAAAGTTCATCTAAGAAGAAATATTTCACGCTGACACGTTGCCTTTCAGGTAATCCCTCAACACATTCCCGTAACGATTTCTCCCGATTTTCCTTCTCATTTACAAATGTAAGATGAAAATCATCGCAAAATTCCATAAAAGAATCGTCTAAAGAAATAGATAAATTTTTACTCTTTTTCCGAATTTCCATCAAGCAATTATTGCGAATACAGGTATATAGCCAAGCTTTAAATGATTGTATCTCTACCGCTTTTACCTTTACAATCAATTCTTCGAATAATTGCATAACGGCATCTTGTGCATCTTCCGGTCGCTTCAGATACTTTAAGGCTACCCCGTACATCAAAGGCATGTATCTTTTATAAGCTTCCACGAAATACACCAAGTCACCACTGTCACAATATCTTTTCAGCAGTTCTTCATCCGTTATGTTCTCCTGACCTCGCGTCACTATTTATACATTGATTTTTACAAATATAAGAATTAAAAAAAATCTCTCGAAAGATTTATGGAATTTCTTTTAGTCTGTCATCTTAGGATAAAATTAATTCAAAAATAACGACTTATGAAAACAAGTAGCTTTCTAAAAAAAATTGCATGGGGATTAGTTATATTTATTGGATTATCCAATGCTGTCTCAGCCCAAAAAATCCAAGTAAACGGTAAGGTAATGCTTGCCGCAGACAGTTCGGCATTACCCGGGGTCACCATTCGCATTAAGAACACGAATATAGGTGTAGTCTCCAATTCACAGGGAAATTACACGATACAGGCAAATATCGGAGATACCCTACATTTCAGTTTTATCGGGTTAGAAATTCAAAATATCCCGGTAAAAGAGAGAAAATTAAATGTCTATCTAAAAGAGGACGAAATGGTCATGGAAGAAGCAACCATTGTTACCGGATACGGAGTCACTCATCATGAAAGTGCCAAATTTAAACTCCATTCCGGAATGCGTATTCGTGGAGGAGCCATGCCATTAGCTTACACACAAAACACGGAAGAGTATAATAAATTTGCCGCAAATCGTTTCCTGCCGGCATTAAACGAACCTCTTTCCACGTTCTCGATCGATGTGGACAATGCAGCTTATTCTAATGTACGACGCTTTATTAATCAAGGGACTTTTCCTCCGGTTGATGCCATACGCACGGAAGAGTTCTTGAATTATTTCACCTATAACTATCCCGCTCCACAGGAGAAAGACCCGGTAAGTATTACCACCGAGGTTTCCAACGCCCCGTGGAACACGCAACACAAGTTGGTACACATCGGAATCAAAGCAAAAGAAGTTTCCACGGATAATCTTCCCGCTTCCAATCTTGTATTCTTGATTGACGTGTCCGGTTCCATGAGTGACGCAAATAAACTCCCGTTGTTGAAATCCTCCTTGAAATTACTCGTGAAACAACTTCGTCCTCAAGACCGGGTAGCGATTGTCACTTATGCGAACCACACGAAAGAGGTACTTGCCTCTACCCCAGGAAGTGACAAAGCTAAAATTCTAGATGCAATCGACGGATTATATGCTAGTGGTGGCACTGCCGGTGGAGATGGAATACAACGAGCCTACCGGGTTGCCGAGAGTAATTTCACAAAAGGAGGTAATAATCGTATCATTCTAGCAACCGACGGGGATTTCAATATCGGGATTTCTTCACCTAGAGAACTGGAAAAGATGATTGAAACAAAACGAACCTCCGGTATATACCTGACAGTTTTAGGTTTCGGGATGGGAAATTATAAAGATAACCGAATGCAGGTTCTCGCCGAGAAAGGAAACGGGAATCACGCTTACATTGACAACTTGACAGAGGCGAAGAAAGTATTAGTGAATGAATTCGGTGGAACCCTTTTCACGGTTGCTAAAGACGTGAAGATTCAAGTGGAATTCAATCCCGCCAAGGTTCAAGCCTATCGCTTGATCGGCTATGAAAGCCGCCTGCTAGAAGCAAAAGATTTCAATGATGACACGAAAGATGCCGGAGAAATGGGAGCCGGACATAGTGTTACCGCCTTGTACGAGATCATTCCGGTTGGTGTTAAAAGTAATTTTGCTCCAAACATCGACCCCCTAAAATACCAGAAAACCGAGAAGAATGAAAAGAAAATGTTAACAGACAGCCCGGAACTACTGACCGTGAAACTTCGCTACAAACAACCGGATTCGCATAAAAGTTCTAAAATGGAAGTAACTGTTATTGACAATAATACCCCGATAAAAAAGAGTTCCGAGAATTTCCGATTCTCTGCCGCCGTTGCCGGATTCGGAATGTTATTACAAAATTCGGACTACAAGAATAATTTTACATTCGACGACGTTATCGACCTCGCCAAACAAGCCACGAATTACGATCCGGAAGGGTATAGGAAAGAGTTTATCCGACTGGTTGAAAGTGCCGCCTTACTAAAATGAATAATGGCCGGAAAGTCTTCCGGCCAATTTCTATAAAGCAATATCACTTTATTTAATCAATAAATCGTTTTTCAACGCCGTCCGGGGAACGTTCACTTCAGCCACCCCACAAGCGTAAGCACCCAGAATATATTGACCATAGGTGAAACAAACTGAGGTTTTATTAAAGTTAACAACCGTCACATCTTTCAACGTTGGTTCTGTTGTAAAACAACCTTCCGGATTCTTGAAATTCGCCTTCAACTGAGCATTTATCTGTGTCTCGTTAGTATAATTCAAAATCTCCTGATTGGTCAAGAACTTCTGATTTTGTACATCATAGTTGAACGTGTAGAAATTCGTTATTCCATGCGCACCTCCAGTGAAAGTGTAAACCATCAAACGTACACTAACGTACTGGTCATTTGCCATAAATACGCTATCTCCCACTTGCAATTCGTATATCCATGCAGGACGTTCTTCCCCGGTCCCTTGCCATGACTGGAAAAACTCGTTCGCATCACTCTTCAAACTATCCTGCAAGTCATTTACGAACTTCTCAATTTTCTTGTTCAAAACCTCGCAGCTCTTGTTCACATTCGCATCAGCAGACGAGAACATGGAACGATTTACCGTGATGTCCCAATTCTCTGAATTCGCCGTAACCTTTTCACTTTTCACGCTTAAATCCTGAATCTTCGGCTGGCATCCCATAAAAGCAAATGCCATAATAACAGCCATAATTAGTGTACTCTTCATTGTGTGTTTTGTTTTTGTGTGTATATTACAAAATTATGAAATTAAAACATACTGTTATCAGATTACATCACTTTTATTTTATCAAATCTAAAGCGGCTAATTTCTGCTTGATCCTCATTTGAATCATCGCTTTTGTCATTTCCTGTTCCATTTGCATGGATTCCATAAAAGCCTGATTATAACACTTCTTCGCCTCCACATATTCTTTCAAAACCTTATTGGTATCCCCTAACATAGCCAAAAAGTTAATTTTATCCATCAACGAAATATCTGTATATTGCAATGCTTTCACCGTCCATTCTTTCGTTTTCAAAATAACACTTTCAGGCACCTTTCCTCCTGTTGCGGTATAAACTTGCTGGGCTGCCATTCCATAATCAACGGCACGGGCATCCTCTCCCAATTCTTTAAAATAAGCATCCATTGACGTCACGTATCCCTCCCCATCTTTCTTATAAAAAAGTAAGTACTCGGCATCATACAAATAGGTGAAACGCTGCCGGGCAGACATCGTTTTCTGTGGAACCACGCTATATGTCAATTTCATATCCCCATCAATGCGTTCCAAGTATTTTTTATATTCCTCCTTGCCGGCACGAGCCATATTCTCCATGATTTTATTATTGTACTCCATCACAAAATAAGCAGGCCCTTCCCCAAGTTTCAAATAAGCCTCCATGTTTTTATTCATAAACTCCATCAACTTGTCCCCCGGCTTATCCGCATGATGAAAAGTATTGATAATACGATAATCATCTACATTTATCAGTTCCGGTCCCATTTTCAAATCAATATAGTTCTTAAAAATCTTTTCGATTCGGGCAATCCATTTTGCCTGTTCCATATTTTCCAATGTACTCACGTAAGTGGGGGCACCTAGCAACAACTGTTGCATTAGTACCAAATCATTTTTAGAAGATTTGAACTTCGTGTAAATCTCCTCAAAGCTCATCTCTTCCCCCGTGACAACCTTGGCCGATTTTATAAGAGCGGCACCATCAAGAGCTCCTTCCAAGCGAGACAGTAATTTTCCATCCGCATCAAAAAAAGCCAGTGTAGGATACGATCTTACTTTATTCTGTTCCACAACCTGACGATTAGCGGGATTCTCCGCATCAATCTGTATGGAAACAAACTTTTCATTAAAATAATTTCCAACAGCCTCAAGTGTGAAAACATCTTTAGCCAGCCGTTTGCAAGGCCCGCACCAATCCACATAGAAATCTACAAACAGCATCTTTCCCTCTTGCTTGGCTTTTTCTAAAGCCGCATTATAATCTCCTTTAAAGAATTCAATTCCTTGACCGAAAGCCTGAATTCCTCCTATAAATATTAATACAATAACCAGAATTGTTTTCATTTTTACTATTGTTTTAGCTAGAGTCCAATTCAAGACATCGAACTCTAGCTGAATTAACTTATTTTACAACAAACGTATAGACATCTGATAATAACTCAGAGTAACCATCATTCGAAACTTTCAAAGTAACGACATAACGTCCCTCCGGTAATTCCGTGTATAACGGTAACTCCATAACTCCTCCCCCGCGGACTGTAATTTCTTTTTTGAATATTTCCGCATCTCCTCCCTCCGAAGCCTTCACACTTACAAATTCAAACAACAGGGGGGAAGTTCCCAGTACTCCCTGTATTTTCTGAGTCACCCAAGGAGCCTCATTCGCCATCCTAACAGCATCTTCCTCCGGATCCAATGTTTTCCTCACTTCTAATTCATTCGGTAAATAACCGGCATTCTCCGCCTTCAAATACCCGACCTTCATATCCTGGCATCCCCAACAGGAAATAATCAGTACAAGAAATAAATATACTTTTTTCATCATAGCATTTCGTTTTTATAATTGTCCAAAAGTATAAGAATAATTCAAAGAATGAACGACCCCATTATCCGTTTCTATATCAGTTGAAGCGACGTCAATCTGCGTTCTCGTGTCAAACGAAGTGACATACAAATACACGGGTCCCACGTCCGGAATATCATGATAAGTATCTTGAAACGAATATACCCAGAATTTTGTCCCGAAAGCACTGGTGAAAACCTCCCCACCTTTCCCTTGTGTCTCTCCCAATACCTGTTCCCCCCGGGGGATATCATCACGCCAATGAATTCCGGCAACGATATGCCGTAATATCAACTCCCGACACGTTGCCTCCGGAATTTCCCGGACAGCATTATATCCCTGCTCGATCATCCATCGAAGAATCGACAAATTTGTCGGTCCGAAAAAGGTTATTTTCTCGTACCCGGCCTGTTTCCCTTGAAACAAATCTTCCAGACCGGCACGTTCCACCAAGAGTAACGTACTATCCCAATCGTAAGAATTGGAATGCAGATAGTCATACATTGTTCCGTCAAAACGACCGTTAGCTAAACCCGAATCGATGTAATTGTATTTAGTCTCGCAAGAAAAAAGCGAGAGCAAAACCAAGATTATTCCTATGTTTTTCATTGTCTTCATTTTTAATTTACTCGAATCTTGACCAATAAATATTCTGACGTATTAAATCATTTAAAGTAAAGGCATCGGTATAGAGCGGTAAAAACAATGCTCCCTCTTTCACATCCTGCTGATCCAATGTCTTGTAATTACCATCCATATAAGTATGGATATATTCCAACCCGTTCCGTATAATATCGAAATATCGATGCCCTTCAAACAGCAGTTCTCGCTCTCGTTCTTTAAAGATTGCCAGTTGAATATCACTCTCTCCCGGGGCAGGATAAGGTGTTGCGTTAGCCCGATCACGAATCCTATTCAAATCCGCTTTTGCCAAATCATCATTCAATTTCGCATAACATTCAGCTCTCAACAAATAAATATCTGCTAATCGCCAATAGCTATAATTCGCATCAACGTATGCAACCTGTGGAGTAGGACTCCACGACACATTTTCGTAAACCACCTCTCGCCATTTATATACATAAGCATATCCTTGATTCACTTTATACATCGTATCATGCGACATTGAATCCAGCTTATAGAAATATTCATCTCTTCGGTCATCCCTGTTCTCGTAAAGATTTTTAACCGTCTCGGCCTTGATTACAAAAGTTTTTGTCACCACAGATCCCGGAGTTTCCGTACCCCTCACTGGCCAAGTCATATATGACTTTCCCGGGAAGTACGCCATCGGGTAATCATTGAAACGATCTAACTCAAACTCTAGAATATTCTCCAGACTAGCTCCCATTCCCTTCATAGCTTTGGTACACACATCCTCGCTAGTACGTTCCAGTTCATAAAATCCCACTTTCTTTTCTATCAAAAGTGTAGACCATTCTATCGACTCTTCGTAACATTTTTTCGCATCTCCTTCCATACCGCACAACTCGATCATACTCCCCTTCCAAGCGTACAAATGAGCCAAGAGAGCCGCACAACTACCCTTACAACCATACTGTTTCGACACCCACGTATTCACACCTAAAAGAGGCATATCCTCGTACTTCGGCAACAATTTATATCCTTCCGAGGTGTTTTTTATAGCTTCATCCAACACATCCAGCATTGAACTCTTATCATACACTCCCATATCAGTACTATTTTTCGTGATAACGGCATCCCCCCACTTTCTCGCCAGATCAAAATAAACGAATCCTTTCACGAAATAAGCCTGTCCCGCATAAAAATCCAACTTATCTTGCGGAACACCCTCTGCCCGATATAAATTATCCAGAATCACGTTTGCCACGTAAATCAAGTCGTAATGATTTTTCCAGCTATTAGAAAATGAATTCAATAACGATGTTTGATTCAACATCCGTTGATCCTCATAATAAGAACTATTCACTTGGTCAGCCAAAAAACCCCGGTAAGCCATCACTTCATTTTCAAATTGCTTATATCGGAAAAAGCCCTCCATCTGAAAAACCATCGCATTAAAATCCTCCTCTGTTTTAAAGAAATTCGTGAAAGTAATGGCATTCTCCGGCTCCACATCTAAAATGCTATCGCATCCCCATAACAATGGGAAAAGTAGTATATATATTATTTTCCTCATGGCTAAAATCTTACAGTTAATCCTAACGTTAATTTCCGGGCAAGAGGATAATTTAGGAAATTATCATACCCAGTAAAGGGGTCCACAACTTCCGGGTCCACACCGGAATAATTCGTCAACAAGAACAAATTCTCTGCCGTAAAAAACAAACGACATCCTTCAAGATTAATTCTCTTCATCCACTCTTTCGGGAAATTATACCCAAGAGTCAATTGTTTCAAACGTAAATAATGCACCTTCTCTATATTGGAAGAGACATCTCCGTCAAACTGTCCAATGTAGCCTCGTTCACTGGAAGTGATAACTGGATAATCCGCCTTATCTCCCGGCTTTTCCCAAAATGTCGTGTTTGCATAATCTACAAAAATCGTACTTGTTCTTGAATTACCTTGCAAGGAAGAAATCTTGTACAAATTGATAATTTTCCGACCGAGAGAATAGGTAAACAATACATTCAAATCGAAACCGTTCCACATAATCTCGTTTGCCCATCCCCCGTAAGCAACCGGCAAGGTAGATCCTGCATAATATCGATCCTCATCATCGATTCTTCCATCTTGATTCATATCCTGAATCATCCGGGTTCCCACGGAATAAGGATAACTCTTATTCATAGAATGTAACGTATTCTTATTTCCTTGCTGGTCATAATAAGCCGGGATATCCTTTTCAGACTCAATTATTCCCAAATCTTTATAAATATAAAGCCCGTAGATAGGACGCCCAAGAACCAACTGTCCGTTTCCGTTCACCATATCCATATCCGTGTACGACTTCTCAAAACGGTTCCAGTTCCTTGAAATATTAAATTTCCCCCGCCACTTCACTTCCGTATTACGCAAAATATCATAGTTTAACTCCAATTCGATTCCTTCATTAGAAATCTCCATAGCGTTCTGCCATGCGGTTTCATGATAATAATAATTACCCGGCAAGGAAATATTGAATAACAGAGACTTCGAATATTTATAATAGTAATCCAACTTGAATTTCAAACGATAATCAAAAAGATCAACATCCAAACCAATATCATACTGGTCTGATTCCTCCCAAGTCAAATTTTTATTAACAATCTGAGAAGGTAGTACCCCTGCATTTCCCAAGAAGGTATTTGCAAATTCCAAGGTTCCATGTGCCAGATAGGCATCTCGGAATTGTTGTCCGGAAGTTCCCCACGATGCCCGTATTTTTGCATAGCTTAACCACCATTTCTTGAAAAACGGTTCCTCAGAGAAAGCCCAACCGACAGCGACCGATGGAAACGTGGCCCAACGCACATCTTCCCCGAACACGGACGACCCGTCTCTTCTCAACGTGAACTCGAACAAGTACTTCTTTTTATAGTTATAAACAGCACGTCCAAAATAGCTTAACATGATCTTCTCTTCAAAATTGGAACGATAGGCCTGTAAGGATTTAACACTTCCATATTCCTCATACGTCGTCGGGAATCCATCCAACACATAATGAATCTTATCACTCGGAGATCCCTTTCCACTTCCACTAAACTGGTCTTTTGCCTCTCGCAGATAAGACAAACCCAACAGAATTTCCATGTTATGATTATTCCGAATCGACTTATTATAAACAAGTAGGTTCTCATTGGAGAATAGCGTTCCACTACTAATGCTTCCCGTTGATATACTCAAATTATTCACCGCATCTAGATAACTGGGAATAAATGAGTTTCGTTTCCCTTCAGAGAAATCCATGGATAAACTAGAAGACAATTTCAATCCTTTCACGAACTCGTACGCAACGGCCAGACTCGCCCGGATCCGGTAAGTAATATTTTTCTCGGAAGACTCATTCAACTGTTTCAAGGTCTCCTTCTCAATTTCCCCGGAACCCGGCAAAATAGATAAATTTGATTTCGGATCGACAGTCAACCCCTCTATCTTACTTGCATTTGTAAAAGAAGTATTTGCAGCCCCCCGGCTTCGATCCGTATAAGCTAGATACAAACGGGCATCAATATTCAAATTTGCACGAGGAACAACATTCAGGTTCGTCAAGATATTGGCTCTCTTAAAATTACTTCCCAACATGATTCCTGTTTCGTCATACCATCCTGCCCCTACCATATACTTTATCGTTTCCGTTCCCCCGGAAGCCTGAAGATTCGCATTCAAGATCTTCCCCGCATCGAAACAATATTTCCACCAATTCGTCGAGTTGTTGTAAAATGGATTCAAACTATCCTGCAAAGGTTTCGCAGTAGCAATATGATATTCCGTTAAAGGATAACCGTTATTCCAAAAATAATCATACGCTCCATTTTGGTGATAGGCATCACGGTAAGATTCAGGCATCTTATATATTCCCGTTTGCCAACTTCCGTAAGCTGCACGCAAATTCCTAAATTTATTAAGATTTGCAATCCTTTCCAAATGTCCTCCCGTCTGAGTCGGAGTTTCAGGTAAAATAGAATACGAATAAGAAACATTCGCAGAGAATTTACCTCGACCGGTTTTCCCTTGTTTCGTGGTGATTAGGATTACTCCATTACTTGCCCTTGAGCCATACAACGCTGCCGATGCTGCATCTTTCAGCACCTCAACAGATTCAATGGTAGAGGGATCGATCTCGGCCAACGTGTTCGTTCCTGTCACCGGAGAAGTAAATGAATGAACGGGTACACCGTCAATCACGTACAAAGGAGTTCCATCCGTCTGCGATTCTGACAACAAGGAATTATAACCGCGAATATTGATACGGGTTCCACCACCACCGGGAGAACCGGAAATATTTGATACCTCGACTCCAGCCATGTGTCCTTGTAACAAATTCTCAAGACTGGCAGAAGGGACCTCTTCCAGATCCTTAGCTTTCACGTATGAAACAGCCCCAATCAATTCTCTTTTTTTTCGTTCCCCGTAAGCCACCACGGTCACCTCATCCAAATCGGAGATTTCCTCTTCCAGAACGACATTGATCGTCGTCTGATCCTTCAATTCAACCTCTTTCGTTTTCATCCCCACGAAAGAAAACAACAACGCTTTGGCTGTTGCAGGAAGCTCCAATTTATACACGCCATTCACGTCGGTCACGACACCGACAGTAGTTCCCTTCACGTAAACCGACACCCCGGGAAGCTTTCCCTTTTGCTTATCCGTGATCGTTCCCGTGATCACTCTCTTTTTCGGAGTCACAGCCGTAGAACCTTTTACTTCCTCTGCGGCTTTTTTCTTAATGACCACCACATTCTTTTCGAAAGTGTACGTGTAATCCGTCTTCCGTAAACAAATATTCATCACGCTATCAATCAACACGTCCTTTACGTCAATCGTGATCTTACCAATTTTGTTCACGGCATCCATACTATACACGAATGTCATTTTGCTTTGTTTCTCCACAGCAAAAATGATGTCTAGCATCGAAGCATTTTCCCTTTTCAGCGTCAATTTTTCCGTTTGTGCATACACACTTCGAAATGCTCCACAAGCTAGAAAAACTGCTATACACAAGCAAACCTTCATGCATATAGAACTTTTTCTCCTTTTTTTATCGTGCAGGAGCCACGTCCAAAAGTTTTTTTTCATAACTTTGAGAAATTAAATTGATATTGAATTTAATGAAATGGGTTGTCAGAAATAATCACCACAAAATCTCTGACCCCCATTTTTATTTATAGTAACACACTATCAACCAACACCTTTCACAATCAACGTTTTTCCATTCATCTCGAATTTCACCTCTCCCGTCAACTCCAATATCTTCAATAGAGAATCAACATGCTCGTACTTCTCCAATTTAAAACCAAATCGTTTTTCAGCCATCTCCGGATTCCGGTAGAACACCTCGAAATCATACCAACGGGCCATCTCCTGTAAAATATCATCCAGACGCTCTTCCTCGAACACGAACATCTGTTCTTTCCTCAAACGATAATTCTCTCCTTTAATCTTACGATAAGAAAAATCTCCCGATTCTTCATGATAAGTAGCCTGCATATCGGGACGCAGCACGTTATCTTTCACGCTCACCACTCCCTCAACCAACGAGGTCTCTACGATACTCGCATTCCGATACGCTTTCACGTTAAAGCTCGTACCCAACACCTTCACGTCAAGAGATTTTGTTTTCACATAAAAAGGATGGACCGGGTCATGATGCACGTCAAAATAAGCCTCTCCCTCCAAATATACTTCCCGCTTATTTCCTTTAAAGCGTGTCGGGAAACGAATTTCAGAATCAGCAAACATCCAAACATCAGTTCCATCTGCTAATTTCAGATTATACTCTCCACCCCTCGGAACAACGATCCGGTGATACTCTACTTTATTATCAACGATACTGTCTATTCCGGAATAATTTAACCCCTTTCCCTCTTCCAATATCACCCCAAATTCATTCAATTCTTTTGCAATATTTTTAACAGTATCCAAATCTACGATCTGACCTCCAGGTAATTCCAATATCGTTTTGTGACGTTCAAAATAAGCATCCACGATATATTGCGGACGCTCCATCTCCTTCACTCGATCAACATACCAAACAGGAATAGCCACCATCAAAGGCAATATCAGTATTGCCGCATACCAAGACATACGGTAAATTCGCCTGTGGACTTTTCTTCCGGTTGCCTTTCGAATTTGCTCCCAATTTTTTTTCGCATCAAACGAGTCGTAAAGGACTTGTTTAGCCGCTATGTTCTTTTGATCTCTGATTTTTGTCAAAAGTTGTTCCCCGTCCGAAGATTCCTTCAAGCTCTTTTTCAACACTAACATCTCCGCTTCCGAAAGATCTCCTTTCAAGTATCGAGTAATTCGTTCCGCTAATTTTATTGACTTTTTATATTTTTCCATCAATTCATCATCTTTTACATCTCTAATATGCAAAAAACGAATTTAGGGGTGATTCGAAAAGCAATTATTTTTTAGCTTTAACCTCCTTCTAACAACAAGTCTCTATCAATCAACAACATTAAAGATGCAACAGAACTAAGAAAAAAACAAATAAATGCTGCAATTCTGCCCGTAAAAAGGCAAACGCCTTCCTTTTTTGTGTTTTGACCGTATTCACTGAAATCTTCAATTTTTCAGCAATCTCTTCTTGAGTGTGGCCTGCCATACTCAATTCCACAATTCGTCTTCGTTCCGAGGGTAATCTATCAATCGCCGCTATAATTTCACGATGGACTTCTTCTTCTATAATCGCCGCCAAAGCTGTCTCCGTATTATCTTCAATTCCGGGATCCACGTCTTCACTTATTTTATGCTGCCGCAAATAAAAAAGAGCATTATTATACAATGATTTATAAAGATATGCTTTAAAATACACCATATCCGTGTAAATTCCCCGCTTCTCCCAAAGATTTATAAAGGTCTCTTGCACTACATCTTCCACCGCCCCATGATCCGGAATATAACGCTTAACAAAAGCACATGACGATTTAAAAAAATCGTCAAACAACTTTTTAAAGGCTCGCTCGTCACCCTTGTTAAATTGGTACAATAACATATAACTCCATCTATTCAAGCCTGCAAGATATGACTTTTTTCAAAAATATCAATGCAAAAAAAGAGCGATCCTTTCGAATCGCCCTCGCCTTCCCTACTATTCTCCCTATCTATTTCAACAAAAAATCACCTTTCAATAACATACGAGGTACAGCTATTTCCGCCGCTCCGCAATAATGAGCCCCTAAAACCAACGGGGCATAAGTAAAGCAAATATCACTTCCCGAAAAGTTTACCGTGGTTACATTTGCCAGCGTGGGAACTTCCGAAAAACAATTCTCCGGATTCTTGAAATTCCGTTGAATCTGTTTGTCAATCTCGGCACTCCTGTCATAATTCAGAATACCCTCCGAGTTCAAAAACTTCCTATCCTGCAAACTATAATTGACCGCGTAATATTCCGTCAACCCGTTAGCCCCTCCTGTCAACGTGTAAACCGCAAAGCGAACACTGATATAATGAGCATCTGCCATAAACACGCTATCAGTAATATCCAGCTCAAACGGGATCATCGGCTCTTCCTTCATTTCCCGTGCTTTTTGCAAGTACTCGTCCAACCGTGTTTTTAAATCATTTTGCAAACTGTCAATCAACCGGGAGATTTTCCCGTTCACCGCCTTACATCCTTGCTCCACCTCTGTATTCCGAGAGATAAACACCGGATAAGCCATCGTAATACCCAACTCGTTGGTCTTGTAAGATAAAAAATCCTTCCCTACTTTTATCGTTGCCTCCTCACATCCCGTGAAAAACAATATCAACAATGTCACTACCAAAGTACAATTTCTTATCATCTCTCCTCTTTCATTTCAAATTTTATGATATATACGGGAGCTATATATAAAGGTTCGAGTTAATACCTAAAAAATAAAGTTTACCAACCATTCTTTCACCTACCCTAACTGCTCATTATTTAAATTTCCCCGGCTCATCACATACATATTCCGGGCTATTTCTCCATACTCACTCATCCCTGCATTATCCCTAAAGCTGCTAGATATTTATTCATCAATTTCACATAAGAAGCCACATCCTTCTTGTAAGCCACCAAATAAACTCCAAGTTGTCAAACAACTTTTGACAAGCATATCAACACAAAAAAGCTGCAACAAACCGAAATTTGTTGCAGCCAAGTTTTTAATATCTCTATCGAAACTATTTACAAGAAATAGGATTAGATGATACCTTGTTCAAGCATAGCAGTCGCCACTTTCATGAATCCTGCGATGTTAGCACCCTTCACGTAGTCGATATGACCGTCAGCTTGCTTACCATATTTAACGCAAGCCTCGTGAATAGAAGTCATGATGAAGTGAAGTTTAGCATCTACTTCTTCACCTGACCAACCAAGGTGAGCAGCGTTTTGAGTCATTTCAAGACCAGAGGTAGCAACACCACCAGCGTTAACTGCCTTACCCGGTGCAAAGAGGATACCGTTAGATTGGAATGTGTGGATAGCTTCCGGGGTACAACCCATGTTGGAAACCTCGCAGCAGCACCATGTTCCGTTAGCGATCAATTCCTTAGCATCGTCACCGTTCAACTCGTTCTGGAAAGCGCAAGGCAATGCGATATCACATTTTACAGACCAAGCTTTCTTGCCGGCAGTAAATTTAGCCTGTCCCGGGAACTTCTCAGCCATCATCTCAACGCGGTTCTGGTTAGAAGCACGCATAACGAGCATATAGTCAATCATCTCTTTGGTGATACCGTTAGCGATTTCGCAAACTCCATCAGGACCGGAAATAGCGACAACTTTAGCACCAAGTTCGACAGCTTTGGTTGCAGCTCCCCAAGCCACGTTACCGAAACCGGAAAGAGCTACAGTCTTACCCTTGATGTCTTTACCTGCAGTATGCAAAACGTGTTGCGTGAAGTAAAGAGCACCGAAACCAGTAGCTTCCGGACGGAGGATAGAACCTCCCCAAGTTGCACCCTTACCGGTCAATACTCCAGTATTGTATTCGCGAGCAAGTTTTTTGTACATTCCGTACATATAACCGATTTCACGACCGCCAACACCAACGTCACCAGCAGGGACATCAGTATCAGGACCTATATTTTGCCACAATTCATACATGAAAGCTTGACAAAAACGCATGATTTCAGCATCTGATTTTCCAACCGGATCGAAGTCAGAACCACCTTTACCACCACCCATCGGAAGAGTAGTCAATGCGTTTTTGAAAGTCTGCTCGAAACCGAGGAATTTCAACATAGAAAGGTTAACTGCCTTGTGGAAACGAAGTCCACCTTTGTACGGTCCAATAGCACTGTTGAATTGTACGCGGTAACCCAAGTTAGTCTGAACTTCACCCTTATCGTCTACCCATGCCACGCGGAAAGTAAAGATACGATCCGGTTCTACCATACGTTCAACGATTTTTGCATTCTCGAATTCAGGGTGTTGGTTGTAAATCTCTTCGATTGATTCCAACACTTCGTGCACCGCTTGAAGGAATTCTTTTTCACCTTGGTGTTTGGCTTCCAGGTTAGCCATCACTTTTGCTACATTCATAATAAAATATTTTAAAATAAAATTACGCATCTACAAAACGGTTAAATTTCTCAACCGCAATCAACGATGCAACATT
>DYVS01000119.1:0-8999 GCA_020743075.1 Butyricimonas virosa
ATTGAATTTTATTAGACGGTTTTATTCTTGTTATTTGACAAGAAATATAATATTCTTGATTGCAGAGTCAGAAGATAATAAAGTTGTTGGTTTTGTAATGGGGGGAAAATCTTCTATTTTGGCTGAGTGTATGAATCAATTTATGCGGAAATTTTTTTTCCAGTATTTGGTAGAGGTTATTGTGAAACCTTCTTTATGGCTATACACATTAAAAAGAATACTTATTCTGTTTAGAAATAAAATTAAAAGAGACTCAAAACTAGATAGAACTTTAACGTGGGGATTATTATCTATTGGTATTGATAAACAATATCAAGGAAAAGGAGTTGCTAAAAAACTTTTAATAGAATTTGAATTGGCGTTACCTCTAAATGTATCTAAATATATTTTATCTGTAAAAGAGGATAATAAGAAAGCTATAGCATTTTATAATAAAAATGGTTTCGTTCTAAAAACTAGGAAACGAGATGGTTTGTATTTGGAAAAAGAGATTACTAGATAAATAATTTTTATCAATGAAGATTTTATTAGTTGATCATTATGCTGGTTCTCCTGAACTAGGAATGGAGTTTCGTCCTTATTATATGGCCAAAGAATGGATAAAACAAGGACATAATGTGTTAATTATTGGCGCAACTTATTCTCATTTGAGAAAGAAACAAACTATTCGAGGGCAACAAAATATAGACGGAATTAATTATTATTGGATAAAAACAAATAGATATAAAGGAAATGGGGTCGGGCGAATATATTCAATGTTTTTGTTTGTTTTCAAATTAATGTTTTTTCATCAAAAAATATATAAAAAATTCAATCCAGATATTGTTATTGCTTCTTCCACTTATCCTCTTGATATATATCCGGTGAGGAAGATTGCAAGAAAATATCATGCAAAATTTATTTATGAAGTTCATGATCTTTGGCCATTGTCTCCTATAGAACTTGGTGGATATTCAAAAAAGCATCCTTTTATATGGGTGATGCAGAAAGCCGAAAATTTTGCTTATAAACATGTTGATGCAGTTGTTTCTATGTTACCTAAAGCTAAAGATTATATGATGGAGCATGGCTTGTTGGAGAGTAAGTTCTATTATGTTCCTAATGGTATTGTGGAGAGTGATTGGCAAAATCCTAAAGATTTACATGGAGAACATTTGAGCTTTTTAGAGAAATTGCGGACTGATAATAAATTTATTGTTGGATTTACTGGAGCTCATGGAATAGCTAATTCTTTACAGGTCGTGATAGATGCAGTATCTATGCTGGTTGATAGAAATATTGTTTTAGTATTGGTCGGTACAGGACAGGAAAAAGAAAGGCTTATACATTATGTGAAAACACAAAAGATTAGTAATGTTTATTTTCTTCCTCCTATTGATAAGTTGATGATTCCTTCTCTATTAAAATGTATGGATGTTTTGTATCTTGGATTACAAAAACAATCATTGTTTCGGTTTGGAATTAGCCCAAATAAAATATTTGATTATATGATGGCCAGAAAGCCAGTGATTCAGGCTATTGAGGCTGGAAATAATTTAGTGCAGGAAGCGAAGTGTGGTATTGATGTGGAACCAGATAATGTTGTAGAAATATCTAGAGCGATATGTGATTTACAAAAAATGTCTGAAGAACAACGACTTCAGTTAGGAGAGAATGGGTATATGTTTGTTATGAACAATCATACTTATAGCGTGTTGGGGCAAAAGTTTTTAGATGTGATGATAAATATTAATAAATGAAAGTTGTAACAATAATTGGAGCTCGTCCGCAGTTTATAAAAGCTGCGGTCGTTAGTCGATTATTTGCAGAATCTCAGTATGTTGAGGAAATAATAGTGCATACCGGACAGCATTTTGATTCCAACATGAGTGATGTATTCTTTGAGGAAATGTGTATTCCCAAACCACATTATAATTTAAATATAAATGGGTTGGGACATGGGGCCATGACGGGGCAAATGTTGGAAAAGATTGAAAAAGTATTATTAGAAAAGAAACCTGATTGGGTTCTTGTGTATGGGGATACTAATTCAACGCTTGCAGGTGCATTGGCTGCAAAAAAGTTGTACATAAGAGTTGCACATGTGGAGGCTGGGTTGCGATCGTTTAATATGGCTATGCCGGAAGAAATTAATAGGATATTAACAGATCGAATTAGTGATGTGTTGTTTTGTCCGACAGGCAAAGCAATTGAAAATTTGAAGTTAGAGGGATATGATAATATTGATTGTCATGTCGTGAAAAATGGTGATGTTATGCAGGATGCTGCTTTATTTTATTTAAATAGAGCAAGAATGCCTCAAGATATTATTCCATCAAAATTTGTATTGTGTACTGTACATCGAGCAGAAAATACAGATGATGAGGTTCGGTTGAAAAATATATTTTATGCCTTAGAAACGATTTCTGAGCAATGTCCTGTTGTATTGCCTTTACACCCAAGAACAAAGGGGAAATTATTAACGATTAACTATGATTTTGCTAAAAGTAAGATTTGTTTTATCGATCCTGTTGGCTATTTGGAGATGGTTTGGCTGTTGAAAAACTGTGAGTTAGTGATGACTGATAGTGGAGGATTGCAGAAAGAGGCATATTTTTTTGAAAAATATTGTGTGACAATGCGAGATGAAACTGAGTGGGTTGAATTAGTCGAGAAAGGTTTTAATATACTTGCTGGAAGTGAACCTACTAGGATTATCAGTAGTGTTAATGTTATGATCTCTAAAAATAAAGAGGGTTTTGAAAATCGACTCTATGGTAATGGAGATGCAGGCGAGAAGATATTGGATACATTATTGAGTGTTTAAGATTTAAAAGTTTGATTATGATACCATTTTCACCACCAAGAATAGACCAGAAGGTCATTGATGAGGTTGTTGATACCTTGAAGTCCGGTTGGATTACGACGGGACCGAAGACGAAGGAGTTTGAACGGAGATTGACAGCGTATTGTGGAAACAGGGCGACGTTGGCTGTGAACTCGAATACTGTGGGGCTTGAAGTTGTGCTACGGTGGTTTGGAGTGCAGGAGGGGGATGAGGTGATTGTGCCGGCGTACACGTATTGTGCCACGGCGAATGTGATCGTGCATTGTGGGGCGAAACCGGTGATGGTGGATGTGAATGCGGATGATTTTGACGTGTGTTTGGAGAAAGTGAGGGTGGCAATCACGGATAAGACAAAGGTGATTATGCCTGTTGATTTGGGAGGTATGCCGTGTGCGTATGATGAACTGTTTGAATTGGTGGAGGCAGAAGGGGTGAAAGCGTTGTTTCAGGCGAAGACGGAAGAGCAGAAGAAATTGGGAAGGATTTTGATTTTATCTGACTCTGCTCATTCGATTGGGGCGGAGTACAAGAGGCGGAAAGCGGGGAGTCTGGCTGATATTTCGGTGTTTTCTTTTCATGCGGTGAAGAATCTGACCACGGCGGAAGGTGGTGCGATCATGTTGAATTTGCCGGAACCTTTTGATAACGAGGAAGTGTATAGGTATTTGTGTACATATACTTTGCATGGACAAAATAAAGATGCGTTAGCCAAGACGAAAAAGGGGGCATGGCGTTATGACGTACTCGTGTCCGGTTTTAAGGGGAATATGACGGATATCATGGCTTCTATCGGTTTGGTGGAGTTGTCTCGTTACGAGGACGATACTTTACACTACCGGAAGTGTATATATGATCAATATACTGATGCTTTTTCTCGATATGAGTGGGCACAATTGCCAATTTACGAGACGGAAGACCGGAAAAGTTCTTATCACGTGTATTGTTTACGGGTGAAGGGAATCACGGAACAACAACGGGACGAGATTATTCAGCGAATTTTTGACAAGGACGTCTCGGTGAACGTGCATTTTCAACCCTTGCCTTTGTTAAGTGCGTTTAAAAATAAGGGGTATAAGATTGAAGATTATCCGGTTGCATACGATAACTATTGCCGGGAAATTTCTTTACCTGTGTGGTATGGGTTGAGTGAGGAGATGGTGAAAACGGTTATTGATGCTGTTATTTGTTCTGTAGAAGAGGTTTTGGCGTGATACGCTTTTGTGATGTTTTCTTTTCTTTATTGGGCTTGATAGTTCTATCACCCATTTTTGTGATCATAGCTTTATGTATTGTGTTGGATAGTCGGGGAGGTGTGTTTTATCGGCAGGTGCGAGTGGGGCGGGATGGTAAGGATTTCCGATTGTTTAAGTTTCGGTCTATGGCGAGCGGGGCGGATAAGAAGGGATTGATAACCGTGGGGGCAAAGGATTCACGGGTAACACGGGTCGGGTATTTCCTGAGAAGGTATAAACTGGACGAGTTACCGCAGTTGCTGAACGTGGTGCGAGGGGAGATGAGTTTGGTGGGACCAAGGCCGGAGGTAAGAAAGTACGTGGATATGTATACTGTTGAGCAGCGTAAAGTGTTGGCTGTTGCTCCGGGTATAACGGATTATGCTTCTATCGAGTATGCGGATGAAAATACAATCTTGGGACAGGCAAGTGATCCGGACCGGGCTTACGTGGAGCAAATTATGCCGGATAAGATACGATATAACATGAAGTATATAAATAATCGATGTTTGAAAGAGTATTTTAAAATTATATTTTTGACGTTGATGAAAATCGTGAAATAGCGTGCTGAATGGATGATTTATGACGAAGTTTTTCATGGAGGAGAAGATAGTACCTCGGATAAATGTCCGGGGTATTTTGTTTTGAGTAAATTTTGTTTTTGTATGATTGTTCTCTATATTTGTAAAAATGTTTATGTTATGAATACAAAAGCAACAATAGAAGTTGATTTAAGTCTTTTTGAGCAATTGAAAAGGTATGCCAAATCTAAAGGGAGAACGATTACGGAAGTTGTTGAAAAAGAGTTGAAAAATCTACTTGGTACGGAGGTGAAAAGTAAACCGGTTTCTTCTAAATTAAGAGGAATTGTTAATCTTCCGGAAGATTTTGATTATAAGAAGGAGTTGGAAAATAGATCTTTGGAGAAATGAAACATTATTATATAGATACAAATGTCATTATTGATATGTTGGCAGATCGAGGTGAATTTGCTGAAGCAGCTTCAAATCTTTTTGATGCTGCGGGACGTGGTGAGATTTGTGTTTATATATCGTCTTTGTCATATTCAAATATTTATTATATAATTCGGCGATATTTAGGGCATGAGAAAACAATAGAGAGTTTGAAAGAATTATCTAGATATGTAGGAATTCTTCCAGTTAACGGAAAAATAATACGTTCATCTCTTGATTCGGGATTTGGTGATTTTGAAGATGCGATTCAATATTTTTCAGCTTTGCAAAATAGAAAGATTGAAGCGATCGTGACTCGGAATGTAAAAGATTTTAAATTATCGACGCTTCCTGTATTACAACCAACAGAATTGTGATTGAATAATTATTTGTTGAAAAGATAGTACCTCGGATAAATGTCCGGGGTATTTTGTTTTTGTGAATGTTCGTTTGGGGTGTAATATTGAATACTGTGGGAGAAATGGCGAAATTGTAAAGAGTAATACTGCCAATTCGGCAGGTAATAGGTTTTGGCATAACTATTGTCATTTAGTTGTCGTAAAATTTGAAGTATAATTAAATTAAAAATATAGAGTTATGTCAACAGGAAAGATTGGAGTTTCAACAGGGAATTTGTTCCCGATAATCAAGAAATTTTTATACTCGGATCACGAGATCTTTTTGAGAGAGATTGTTTCGAATGCGGTGGATGCTTCACAGAAAATGAAAGTGTTGGCTTCGAACGGGGAGTTTAAAGGTGAACTTGGTGAGTTGAAGGTAAGGGTGAAGGCTGACAAAGCGGCAGGGACGCTGACGGTATCGGATAATGGTATCGGTATGACGGAGGAGGAAGTGGAGAAGTATATCAACCAGATCGCTTTTTCCGGAGCGGAGGAGTTTATGAACAAATACAAGGATAATGCCGCTGCCATTATCGGGCATTTCGGGTTGGGTTTCTATTCTTCGTTCATGGTGAGTGATCGGGTAGAGATCGTGACTAAATCTTATAAAGAGGGGGCGAAGGCTGTAAAATGGTCATGTGAGGGAAATCCGGAATACACTTTGGAGGAGACGGAAAAGGCCGAGAGAGGTACGGATATTATCATGTATATCAGCGAGGAAGAGAAAGATTTCTTGGAAGATTCTAAGGTGAACGAGTTGCTGACCAAATATTGCAAGTTTTTGCCGATAGAGATTATTTCCGGAAAGAAAAAAGAGTGGAAGGACGGGGAATACAAGGATACGACGGAAGATAACGTGATCAATGACACGAATCCGGCATGGACTCGTAAACCGACCGATCTGACGGAGGAGGATTACGAGAAATTCTATCATGAGTTGTACCCAATGGCTCAGGATCCGTTGTTCCATATTCATTTGAACGTGGATTATCCTTTTAACTTGACGGGTATATTGTATTTCCCGAAGATCGATAACAAGTTCGAGATTCAGAAGAACAAGATTCAATTATATAGCAATCAGGTGTACGTGACGGATTCCGTGGAAGGAATCGTGCCGGAATACTTGACGTTGTTGCATGGTGTGATCGATTCTCCGGATATTCCGCTGAACGTGTCCCGTTCTTATTTACAGAGCGATCGTAACGTGAAGAAGATTTCAAGTCATATCACGAAGAAAGTGGCTGACAGTTTGAGTGATATTTTCACGAATAAACGGGAAGATTACGAGAAGAAGTGGGATGATTTGAAGATTTTCATCCAGTATGGTATGTTGACGGATGAAAAATTTGCCGAGAGAGCCAAGAGCATCTTCTTATTCAAGAATACGGAAGGAAAATATTTCACGTATGAAGAGTACGAGAACTTGATTAAAGCCAACCAAACGGATAAAGATAATAAGGTGGTGTTCCTGTATGCTACGGATGTGAAAGAGCAGTACACGTATATCGAGACGGCCAAGGGCAAGGGATATGATGTGCTGTTGATGGATGGACAGTTGGATACACATTTTATCAACCATTTGGAACAAAAGAATTCCGATCATCGGTTTGTTCGGGTGGATTCGGATGTTATTGACAAGTTGATCCCGAAGGAAGAGACGAAAGAGGTTGCCTTGAGTCACGAGGAACAAGAGGAATTGCGTGCCGTATTTACTTCCCAGTTGCCGAAGGAAGAAGGGATGTTTATGGTTAATTTTGAGGCGATGGGAGAGAATGGTGATCCGGTGATCGTGACGCGTTCCGAGTTCATGCGTCGTATGAAAGAGATGGCAGCTATGAATCCGGGTATGGGATTTTACGGGGCAATGGGCGATCAGTATACTTTGGTGGTGAACACGGATCATAAGTTGGTGAATACGATCTTGGAGAACGAGAAAAAAGAGATGAGCGCCCAGTTGGAGCCGATTAATTTCGAGATCAAGGAGACTGAAAAGAAACAGGCAGAGCTGGACGAGTTAAATAAGGGTAAGAAAGACGAGGAAATTCCTCAGGTGGATAAAGATCGGAAGAGTGAGTACAGTAAGACGATTGCCGATCTGAACAAGCAGAAGAACTCGTTGCTGGAGGAGTACGGAAAAGGTAACAAGGTTGTTGGTCAGCTGATTGACTTAGCATTGTTAGCGAATGGGCTACTGAAAGGTGAGGCTTTGAATAGGTTTGTGAAGCGAAGTGTTGAACTGATTAAATAAAAAATTAAGCCGGACAAGTCGTCCGGCTTAATTTTTTCAAAAATAATCACTACTTTCGTTGACGAATTTCGTATAAATTAAAAAATAGAAGTTATGCAGATTATTTATACTTCCGGAAATTACAAAAGGACTGTCGTAAAATCGATCGTAGCGATTGTTTTAGGTCTTGTACTCGTGCTGTGGCCGACAGAAGTGTTGAATTACACGGTAAAGATTATCGGTGCCGTATTTTGTGTTACCGGGATTATTTCTTTTCTGGTATCCATGCGGGATCAGGATGAACGTTCTGCAAGGGGATTGACCTCTTTTAACGGGATCGGGAGTATTGTTTTGGGTATTCTGTTGTGGTCTATGGCTGATTTTTTTACCAATATGTTGATGTACCTGTTAGGGTTTATTTTGATCGTTGCAGGTATCGGTCAGTTGGTGATGTTAACTTCTGCTAGAAAATTCGGGCATATTGCTTCTTTGAGTTACGTGTACCCGGTTATCATTTTGTTGGCCGGATTAGTTGTTTTTGCAAATCCTTTTGAGGCAAAGACTAGTATTATTCAGTTTTTCGGTGCTGTTACTATCTTTTATGGAATAACTGATTTGATTAATCATTATAAGGTTAATCAGTTGCGTAAGGAGACACATGAGACCGAACAACAGCAGAAGATGGGAGGCGGAGAGATTGAGGATGCGGAGTATGAAGAAATAGAATAAAATAGATTTATGATTTACGATTTGTGATTTATGATTGCAGAATTGTGAATTGGAGGATGTGCGTGTGATAGGAAAGGTTTAAGAAAAGAATAGATTAAATGGTACATATTATTAATAAGGAGGATTCGGTTTATAATCGTTTTTTAGCAGAACTTAGAGATAAAGAGATTCAAAAAGATCCGTTGCGTTTTCGCCGGAATTTGGAACGGGTTGGTGAGGTGATGGCTTACGAGATCAGTAAGACGTTTCATTATTCAACGCGACAAGTACAGACACCGATTAACGTGGCTGATGTCAGATTGGCAGACGAAGAAGTGGTAGTGGCGTCCGTGTTGCGTGCAGGATTACCTTTTCATCAAGGCTTTTTAAACTATTTTGATCGTTCCGGGAGTGCTTTTATTTCGGCAAGAAGAAAATATAAGGAAAATCATATTGATTTTGAAATTCGTTTTGACTCGATTTACACGCCAAGTTTGGAAGGGAAACAGTTATTGCTGGTAGATCCTATGTTGGCCACGGGAGGCTCTATCGTGGTGGCTTATCACGAGTTATTGAAACAGGGAGGAAGGCCGATGCACACGCATATTGCAGCTATTGTTTCCAGTCGTCAAGGTATAGAAAAACTTACAG
>DYVS01000120.1:0-2710 GCA_020743075.1 Butyricimonas virosa
TACTGGCAGACGGAACATAATCTGGTGATGGATAGTATATGTCTGATCGCTATCGGGTTCTTAATTTACGGGCCGGTGATGTTGATCGGGGTACACGCCTTGGATTTGGCTCCCAAAAAAGCGGCTGGAACGGCTGCCGGACTGACCGGTTTTTTCGGTTATTTCTTTGGAACGGCTTTGTTGGCAAATATCATGTTGGGGTACGTGGTGGATCACCTCGGATGGGACTGGAGTTTCATTATCCTGCTGGTGGCTTGCGCTCTGGCATTTGTTTTTACGGCATTTACAGTTAAAGAAGAACAATATCTGGTAAAAGAGAGTACTAACAAACATTAAACGCTCTAAAATTCAAAATTATGATTAAAAAGTTTTTTCATGCAGTGATGGCATGCGGGTTGATAGCCTTGGTCATGTCGTGTGAAGATCAAAAATTCAACAACATAAACGTCGATGTTGACAAGGTTGAATTGGATCATTTGACTCCCGATATGATTGAAGTGCGGGATTACGTGCCGGAGTATGCTGTTGTGGCTCACCGGGGATCGACGTTCTGGACCCCTGAAGAGACGGAAGCAGCGTATCGTTGGGCGAGAGAAATCGGGGCTGACTATCTGGAATGTGATATGCAGGTTTCGAAAGATGGGGTAGTGTTGGCATTGCATGATGACAATTTGAAGCGAACCACGAATATCGAGAACGTGTTTGGGGAGACCATCCCTTACGAGATCAGAAAGGCGTATTACCAGAAGATAGGTTACTCGGAGGCAGAAGCAGAGGCGTTGGTGAAAGAGGATGCCAAGAATTTTGTACCGAATCTTCCGGCTTATTATACCTACGAGGAGTTGATGATGCTGGATGCTGGAACGTGGTTTAATGAAACGAGTATCGAACAGGCTCGCCCGAGTTTTGCCTCACAACATCAATACATTTCTACATTGGAGGATCTCGTGGCTTATTCCAAGGGGAAAATGCTGGAACGGGATGCGCAGGGAAAACGAGTGTTCACGATGGGACAGAAGACCGGGGAGAAGATCAAGAGTTTAAGCGGTACGGCCGACGTGATCAAGTACACGTTTGGTTACGTGGATGATCCGGAAGACACGGGTAATCGTCCGGGAATTTATATCGAGTTCAAGGAGCCGTGGCTGAATCCTACCGGGTTCGAGGAAATGGTTTACAAGGAACTGGATCGTTTGGGCATGAATATTATCACGCAACCGGAACCGGAAAGCAACCCATTCTACGTGAATGGCAAGGTGAATACGGGGAATACGAATGGTAAGGTGATCCTGCAGACGTTCTCGCTGGAGAGCTTGGTGCGGGTTGCCGAACATTTTGAAGGCAAAGTCCCGATGTGTTTCCTGTTGTGGAAAGGTACGGGAGCGACGGATATTACCTATGACGATCCGGTGGGGTATGCTTCGTTTATTAATCTGGGCGTGAAGTATAAGGCCCATTTTATCGGACCGTGTATTGCCGGAGCTCCGAATGATTACCCGGAATTGAATCAGCCGTGGCAGGATTACTTGATTCACAAGGCGGGAATGAAGAATCATCCCTACACGTTTGACACGTATGACCAGATGGCCAAGTATTTCGGACAATATAATTTCGGTGTCGAGATTGACGGGAAATATAAAGCACCTTATCTGGATGCATTGTTTACGAACCATTCTGATATGAGTATCAACTACATGATTACTCAAGGTTGGCGAAAGAGTCCGGCTTCCGAGACGTTGGTTGATGCGAAGGTGGTGTTGGAGAGATTAGGTTACTAAATAATTGTTTAAATGCAGACCAGTATGAAAAAATATATATTATTCCATGTTGTATTAGTCGCTCTTGTGTTGTCGTCTAATATGGTGAAAGCTCAGGCCGAGGATGTTGCCAATCCTCTTTTGCAATATATCAATAAAGATAAAGGAATTCGTTTCACGGCAGGCGCCCGTTTGTTTGCCGACGTGGCTTACTATCATTCGGAGTACACGCCGATGAAGTCGGGGGCTGCGATCACGGATGCCCGTATACGTACGTCGTTGACGTATGGCCCGTTGTATTTTTACGCTGATTTCGATTTTTCGAAAGGAACTTTCAAGCAGAAGAATATTTTCGTGCGATATAATTTCCACGAATCGACGTATGGGATTCATAGCGTGAAGGCAGGTTATTTCAACGAACCATCGAGTATGAGTCTGAATGCGAGTTTGTATAATTACCATTTTATTTCCCGTGCGGCTCCGGCCATGGCTTTGTCTGCCGGGCGAGGCTTGGGAATTACCTACAAGTATTATGATGCCACATTCTTTGCGGATCAAGGGATTTTTGCGGAGAACAAGTACAATGACCAGATTTCCGGTTTTCAAGGAGTAAGCCTGAGCGGACGCTGGTTGTACAAGCCGCTTAATAATGAGTTCATAACTTTGCACGTGGGAGCTTCTTTCCGTTACTCTCGGATTAACACGGGCGAGGTGGTGAACAACGTGTTCAAGACAAATGTCGAGTTGGAATCGAATATGCAGACTTACGTGGACGGTACGACGGAATTCCTAAATGCGCAGGTGCCTTGGGCGAAGAACACGATCACGGTAGGGCCGGAAGTACTGGTGGTTACCAGTAATATGTTTTTGCGGGGGGAGTATATTTACAAGAAATTGTACAAGAAAAGAAATGACGAGGCTTTGTTTGAGAATCAGTTGGGTGGCGTTTGGAG
>DYVS01000121.1:0-20484 GCA_020743075.1 Butyricimonas virosa
ATAGTGATAATCGTTTTATTTTATTTTTGATACTATAAATTTACAACTTTTATCGCTATGTTCCTAATATTCAAATAAATAATTTTAATCCTTATATCGAACTCACGTTAATTAACTTATCGTACGTTGCTTTCTATTGCCAAATTATCAACTTCTCCAACGTTTCAACATTGGAAAGAATTTTTGCATCTCGGCACGAGCCTCTTCTTTCGTGTAAGGATGTTCCATGTCTTTATTGAATTCATCAAGGAATTGCAAACAGTGGTCAATCATCTCGTCCATCGTGCAATTTTCAGTAAAAGCCCCGTCACGATAGCAATAAGAACAGTATTCTTCATTCTTGGAGCCATCCGCATTACGCCCGAATTGTTCTTCTGATGTTATCGGCATCCCGCAACTTTGACAAAATTTATTTTCCATAATCCAAGTTTTATATTATAGCAAATATACGAAAAACATCGGTACATACGCCATATTTTTGTATATCTCAGACAATTTATTACATTTGTATTTTCATCCTTCAACCATGCAACTTTATTGTGTTTGTATATGAGAAGATATTGTAAAATATTTAAACACTGTAGTTAATAACTGTATACATACTTGTGAATTGAACTATGATGTGTGGGAGTTTCGTAGCGGATAACAGTAGGACGGTACAAGCGTTATGGCTAGTGTTAGCTAATATCTCGTCATTGTGCATGACATTGGTAATATCAGCTATTCTTAGCCGATATATGACTACTGTCGAGTATGGCACATATCGCCAGGTCATTTATATTTACTCGACTCTTTTGATGATCTTTTCTTTTGGGCTTCCAGGCGCATATTCCTACTTTCTTGCACGTGTCCCGGTAGAAGAAGGGCAGGCGGTGATTCGCAAATTCAGCGTGTTATTCTGGGGACTTTCTTCCGTCTTTTCAGTCACTCTGTTCGTAGGAGCATCATGGATAGCTGAATTACTCGGTAACCCGTTGCTAACCGATAATTTGAAATATTTTGCAATGACACCTTTGCTGTTGATGCAGGTATTGTGTGTCGAACACGTATTGACCGTGTACGGGATGACACATGTTGTGCTAGTGTACGCATTATTAAGTCGCATTCTCAGCGTACTTTGTTCTGTAATTCCCGTGATTTTTTTCAATACCGGGGTTCCCGGAGCCATAATCGGACTGACACTCGCTTCTTTCGGCTCATTTCTCGTTGGTATGCGCCTCTTGACATTACCCTTTAAAGATGTAACACGAAGAAAAACGGATTTGACAACCGCAGATATATTGCGATTCTCGATGCCTGTGTTTTCTTCGAGTTTGTATGGATTTGTCATTGGATCTGCAAGCCAATTTTTCGTGAGCCGTTATCTTGGGGTTGAAAATTTCGCCATGTTCGCAAACGGTTATAGGGAACTTCCGATTGCTGGCATCGTGATTGGTGCCGTTGCCGGTATTCTACTACCGGAATTTTCCCGGATGACAAAGGGAGGTTCCGATAGTAAGCAATATCTAGTTCTTTGGAAAAACGTAGTACTCAAGTCCGCAGCGGTGATATATCCATTTTCCTTGTATTGTTGCATTTTTGCCCCGGAAATAATGGGAGTGTTATATGGAACCGTTTATCGAGAAGCTGCTGATTTATTCCGAATAGTCACGATAATAAATTTGGTGCGTATCGTGCCGTACGGACCGATAATGTTCGCATTAGGCAAAGGCAAAATATTTGCCAAGGCCCATTTGGTCACGGCGCTACTATTGCTTGGACTTGATTTTCTTTGCGTTACCTTTTTCCCGTCTTTATCCGCAATCGCTATCATTGCAACGACAACCACTGTCTTTTGTCTTGTGGTTTTAATGGTAAGTACGGCACGACTCCTGAACACCGGGCTCTCGAGATTAATGCCATGGAAGTCCATGTTCAAAATTCTGTCCGTGTCAACCTTCTCATGCTTTTTAGGGAGTTGTGTGGTAAATTTAATAGGAGTTACCCGTGATTTTCCGGCTCTCCTCTCGGGATTTTTAATATCGATTGTTATCTATCTACCTCTTTCATATATCGCAGGGATTAATTATGCGAGGCTGTTGAAACCATTGGTGTCAACAAATCAACGAAAATGAAATTGACTATGAACGTTCTAATTATTACTCGGAATTTTTATCCTTACAATAATATTGGCTCTTTTCGTATTAACTCGTTCGCTAAATATTTTCGAAAGGCAGGGAATTCTGTAACGGTCGTGGCAGAAGGTGAACGAGATGAGGCTATCACCTGGAATGGTTGTGATATACATTACATCAAAGACCCGATAATGACCCCAATGCATTTTTATAAATTGGAGCAAAAGAATAAAAGATGGGTTCTAAGACGTATTATTAGGGCATTAGAATAGAGAATATTCCCGGGAGGACCATGTATTTGGCGTGCCAAAGCTTGTAAAAAGGTAGAGGAATTATTCCTAAAGAATAATTTTGACGTAGTATTGAGTTCTTACGAACCTTTAACACCTCACGTGCTTGTGATGAGGTTGTTAAAAAAGAGATACAAATTCTTTTGGGTCGCTGATATGCGCAATGAATTGATACCCTTCTAATGGTGTATCAATCCGGACGAAAAGGAGTGCATTCTGGTAAATTGTTCGATTATCTTGCCACGAATAAACCTATTTTAGCTTTATACGATCCCAATGATGTGGTTGCCCCATTAGATTTATCGTTGACGATGCTGACAAAGAGGGGATTAAAAATATGATCATGAAATGTTATCAGATATGGAAAAATAAGGAGATACTTCCACGAGATTGGGACAAAATAAAACAATACTCTCGTCGCAACCAAGTCCAAATCCTTCTTGACTATTTGTCTAATAATCTGGCAACGTCCGGATAATATTCACAATTTCAATTTTAGACGGTATCAAATATATAAATTTATCATTTCGTATAACTTTTGGGAAACTTATTACACTTACCATCCGTTTAATACATAAATCAAAAAAATAGAAATGAAAATATTATTTATTGCAACGTTATTAATAGCAGGAATGCTGACAACATACACCCAGGCTTGTACCCGTGTGGTATACCTCGGTAAAAATGGAATGGTAGTAACAGGTCGAACCATGGACTGGAAAGAAGATTTAAAATCTAATATTTACGTGTTCCCCAGAGGAATCGAGAGAGCGGGGGCGGACAAGGGGAACACGATTCATTGGAAATCCAAATATGGAAGTGTCATTACGGCGGGATACGACATCGGTACTTCCGACGGGATGAATGAAAAAGGTTTGGTGGCCAATCTCCTATACCTGACAGAATCCGATTATTACCGTCCGAACGACACTCGTCCGGCTATGGGAATCAGTATTTGGACCCAGTATGTACTTGATAATTTTGCAACCGTGGATGAGGCCGTAAAGGAGTTAAGCAAAGAGACATTCCGGATAGACGCACCAGATATGCCGAACGGGGCGAAATCAACTTTACACTTGGCCATTTCTGACGCATCAGGGAATAGCGCCATATTTGAATATATCAAGGGAAAACTCATCATACACGAGGGGAAAGAGTATCAAGTCATGACAAACTCTCCTTCTTACGAACAACAAATCACGCTAAATAATTACTGGCAACAAATCGGTGGCCTGGTAATGTTACCTGGAACCAACCGGGCAGCAGACCGTTTTGTCAGGGCATCATTTTACATCAATGTTATCCCACAGACAGACAATCAACGAGAAGCAGTAGCTGGAGTTTTTAGCGTTATACGCAATGTATCGGTTCCTCTTGGGATTTCTACCCCGGCACAGCCTAACATCTCTTCCACCCGATGGAGAACGGTCGCTGACCAAAAGAATAAAGTATATTTCTTTGAATCCACGATGACACCCAATGTATTCTGGATTAACATGAAAGACCTAGACTTTTCAGAGGGTGCATCTGTCAAGAAACTAAACCTTGCAAACGGAGAAACTTACGCAGGAAATGCGGCCAAGGATATGGTAAACAGCCCCTCGTTCAAATTCCTGTTCGAAGTGATATAAAAGGAATGATCTGATTTGATAAAGTCCATGAGGTTTGAGACGATCCCCGTTTTTCATGACTTGTCCCTTGCCCAGTTTCTCCCGGGAAGAGGCATTCGTGATCAAGAGCATCCCTTCTTTTTCTACCACCGAAATGGCTTTTGGATCCAGATGATCGCCATGTTCGCAGGTAATCAAGATGATTTTAATGGTAACAACCATCAGATCGTAAACTTACGTCCGATCTACACCCAAAGTTATGAATTATTTCTCAATAATTTATAACATCGAAACCAATTCACGTTGTTTTCGAAAGAAATGAATACGCTGCAAATCACCACTTTCCGAGATTAAAGTAGAAAAACGTTTCAACGACGAAATCCAATTCTTCACGCTATCAAACGTCTTGTCATCTAAAGATGCCACGGAATTCAAGGTAAAAGCTTTGATCAATGAAAGTTTACATTTCTGAGTTAAAATATACGAGTAGGTCGTGTCAAAATTAATATTGGATATGTAGAAATTTATCCTGTGCCCGTTATCAAATTTTCCCCGAGCTGCAAGCCGTTCCGTGTAATCCAAAAGGCGATACAATTCCTCCTTTAACTCATGCACATCATTATCAGAAATCAAGTTCACGCTCGAAAAATATTTAATGTCATTGATTAAATACATGAAGATCATGTTATCGAAGATAAAACAGGAATCTTTTATCCGCTGGGTTTCCGTGATAAAATTTCTTTGAATTTGTACCATGCGATCCGGAATAACAATCTCATGTAATGGCTGCACGGAATCCAGACCATCATGTTGGGCTTTCCACTTGAACAAATAAAACCGTGTTAGGTATTTATATTTCAAATAGAGTGCCTGTGGGAGAATATTGGTAGACGAAGCCGCCTCCGAATACGTATTCGGTTCTATCGAACGGAAAACATCTACAAAATTATCCATCATGTCAAGATCTATTTCCAACGGATTGATAAATTCTGTCAATTTCAACTGGAAAGGCCGACTTTTAGGCGAAACCGACTCCAATAATCCATCAATCGAAATATTCATCTCTTTAGAAATTTGGGCTGTCTCCAACAAGGTAAATGGGACATCCCCACGCAAACGCCGATAAATAGCCTCTTTACCGATACACAACAAATTCCCCAATACACTTGCCAAATTCTCTTCATAAGGGAGTTTCTCCCGGATTGCTTTCAATAAATTATCATGTAAAACTTCCTGTTTCATTTCATGTCGCTTTTTAATCATCATTATAATCGTAAAGCAATCAAATCTCCACCATGTTATCAAAAAACGTTCAGGATTTTTGCCGATTAGTATACACTCCTCTCTGGATAGACATTTCGGACGAAAACGTATAGAAATGTTTTCTTATTGCCTCGACTAAGATATATTTTTTTCTAAATAAATGCAAATACATTTTCCCTCCCACGAAATAAAAAAAATGATTTTATACAAAATAACCTTCAAAATAATTTTATAAAAACAAGAAGTTTTTTCACTTAACAAAGCTCTCATCGCATTTTGTTTCAAAAATCGAATTAACGCAAACCCATAGAATTCAATATTTTCAAAATTAGATACAAAAACATCCCGACCATATCTATTTAGAAACGTTACAGATAAAAATCAACCCGGATTTCTATTCGAATTCACAATCCTCTATCTAATTTTGTTACAAACAAACGTCTAACGAAAAACACATTAATTTACATAACAATGATTAGTTATATCATCTACGGCCACATCCAATTCCACATCCAGAAATAATCCGGAATGTCAGACAGGGAATCTGTTCCTATTTTCCCTGTAAAACGGATTATACCAATATCGTGTCCCTGGCCGGGCGATCAGCTCCAGAGCAACCTCAACACCTACACACAGCCTGACTGATCGCCATTTCTTTTTTCATTTTCAGGAATTATAATATACTACATTTTTTATAACTTTGTGATCATGCAAAAATTCCAAGCAAATGCTAACATTTATTATCTCTATCGGTCTATTAATCGTCGCTTATTTTACCTACGGTAAATTTGTTGAACGATTTTTCGGAGCCTCATCCACAATTGCGACTCCGGTGAAACGCCTGGCAGACGGGGTGGATTATCACGAGCTTAAACCTTGGCGTATTTTCGTTATCCAGTTTTTAAACATCGCTGGCCTAGGACCTATTTTCGGGGCTATACTAGGAGCGGCTTACGGTCCGATGGCTTACATATGGATCGTAATCGGTTGTATTTTCATGGGAGCGACTCACGACTATTTTTCCGGCATGCTTTCTATCCGCCACGACGGAACAAGCCTACCTGATATTGTCGGGAAATATCTCGGGAACAATGTGCGCAAATTCATGACGTTTTTCACGGGATTTTTATTACTGGCCGTGGGAGTTTCTTTCGTGAACGGACCGGCAGATTTACTCGGTAACCTGACAAACATGAGTATGACGCCCTGGCTATATGTTATCTTTGCCTACTATATTCTAGCCACGTTACTCCCCATTGATAAAATTATCGGTAAAATCTACCCTTTTATGGGATTGGCCTTAATATTCATGGCCGTGGCCGTGGGAAGTTATCTACTTTACGGGGGATTTTCCGGGAAACTTTATATTGAAGAATTAACCTTCGACACGATGAAAAATATGCACGCAGACCCGGCAAACAATATTCTTTTCCCGATGTTATTCATCGTGATCTCCTGCGGTGCCATTTCCGGGTTCCATGCCACGCAATCCCCCATGATGGCACGTTGTATGACAGATGAAAAATACGGGCGTCCCATCTTTTACGGAGCCATGATTTCAGAGGGGATCGTGGCCATGATCTGGGCTACCGCAGCCATGGCATATTTCGGGGGTGCAGAAGGCCTGAATGCCGCCGCCACGGCAGGAAAAACTCCCGCTATAATCGTGGATGCGATCTGCAATTCATGGTTAGGACGTTTTGGAGCGATTATCGCCATTATCGGGGTTGTTGTTTGCCCGATTACATCCGGAGATACGGCATTCCGTAGTATGCGGTTGATCATTGCCGACGCTTTAAAATTCAACCAGAAACCGATCAAGAATCGTCTTATCGTTTCTATCCCGATATTCATCATCGCTTATTTACTTTGTAACGTGGATTTTTCCACGATATGGAAATACGTGGGCATCGGGAACCAAGTATTAGCAACCATCACGCTATGGACCGCAGCCACCTATTTGGCTAAAAAAGGAAAAGCTCATTGGATGATGTCTATCCCCGCCACGTTTTTAAGTATCGTATGTACGACCTATTTCCTGATAGCCCCTTATAAAGTAGGTGGCCTGTATCTTTCCCCTTCTATCAGTTACCCGATAGGAGCGATCGTGGGAATCGGTCTTTTCGTTCTGTTTATCACGAAAATTACTAAGAATAAATAAAAAAAAGGCCGCCTGTGCGCAGGCGGCCTTCATCACACAAAGAAAACATTATTAATTCATTCGAATAGCTCTAACTGCTTTTCCCCCACTTCTTTTCTCTCCCTCTGCGTTATATTTCTCTTCTTCCATTTTCGCCTTATCCGCTCCAAGCGTATCCCCATTTTTGGTCAACAAGCGAGCTTTAGAATTCATCAAATTAGCTTTCGCAAAAAAATCTTTTGTCTGAGCACATCTAGTATCGATCCAATCGACTCCTTCCTGAACGAGGGCCTTGTCGTCACAACCGGCCAACGCCTCGATATTATTCTGGAAATACATTTGCTCTTCACCATTTCTGAACACATTATACTTGAACGCCTCACGCATACTATTCAACATTCCTTTATAATCCCCCTTTCGGACATATTCGGCCGTGTATAAACTAGCCAAAGCTCCCGGGATAAAGGCATAATCCAAAGATTGAAGTAATTTAATTAACTCGGCATTTCTAGCCTCATCAAACTCCCCGTTTCCCGAACGCCAATACGTGATTTCAGCCACGGCTCCCTTTATCGAATTTTCCAATTTATAATCAACCACTTCTTTACCGGCCACTTCATAGAAACGCCCGATATTTGCAATCACTTGACGTATAGGCTTTGATAACGGATCGCTCACGTTCTTTTTAATCAACTCCCAATTATCCTTGGTCACAATCTCGTCATCCGACAAAGCATTCAAATATTCAGCAGCAACAGCCCCTTGCTTCTCCTGCATGTAAGCCGAGGATAACGCAGTCAAATAACGACTTAATAAATCCGTAGTCCGCTCCCCGGCCTCGTACCGCTTTGTTAGACCACTCAAATTGTTTTGTGGATCTTTTGCCATCTTTCCTCCTTCCATTAACCATTCGGCAGAACCCGCTCCAACCATTTTATGAACCACCTGTTGCGTGTTCGGGTCCACAAAAACCAACGTCGGGAAGGCTTTCACTTCGAATTTATCTTTCAACATCACACCATCCGCATCCTTTTCCATATCATACTTCACGTTCACGAAATCCGCATTAAATTGATTTCCCACGTCCTCACGGGTAAACACTTGCGATGACAACATCTTGCAAGGTCCACACCAAGAAGTGTAGCAATCGATAAAGATCAATTTCTTCTCTTTCTTAGCCTTTTTCAAAACTTTCTTCCATTCTTTCGTCTGTTCGAAAGTAATTTCCTTGCTTTGAGCCTCTGCACCCCAAACAATTCCGGCAATCAAAACGATTAATACAAATAATTTCTTCATTACATAAAACTTTAATTGAACATCCTCTCGTAATATCATTATTTAAATTTCTTCTGCAAATTGGCAATAATCGTGTCGAATTCCTCGCTCATTCCTTTTTTGAATTCAGGCGAAAGTTCGTCAAACCCATTGTAAACAGACAACACGACCTCACATTTTTTGTCTCCTTTGGGATGAACTTCAAAAGCATAAACCCACTGTTTATCGTTCGTGTAATCCGATCGGATAACAAAATAACAAATCTTGAAGACATCATAATCAATCACGCTGATATACTGACTCCTTTTTTTACCATCTTTCCCGGTCAACTCGATTTTAGCATTCAAAGCCTTCTCCTCGCAAGTAAATTCCTTCACGCCCGAAAACTTCTTGTAATTTGCCGGTTCCGAGATGTAATCCCACACTTTTTGAGCAGATGCTTTCAACACAATCTTTTTCTCGATAGCAGGCGGTATTTTTTTCGCTGCCGTCATTTGTGCCGAAACCAACCCGGACATGCAACACATCAATACCAAACAAAGTAATATTCTCATTTCCTTTACCGTTATATATTCTAAAAGAAATAGGGAGATGCATGCAAAGAACTGTGTGATAAGAAGAAGCATTTACTCCCAACCTTACACGCCATCCCCCTGCCCCTTTTCTACTACATTCCCATCGCGGGCATCGCCACGCTCTTCTTTTTACCACTAAGTAATTCCTCTAGCTTATCCGTCAATGCCTTTCCCCGCAAATTCTTTGCCACGATTTTCCCCTCCTCGTCCAAAACCAAAATATAAGGGATTCCCGAGAACTGGTATTGTTTCATCACGTCTTTACCAGCCTTCGGAGCCTGTGCTTGCGCCCAAGGCATATTCTCTTCCTTCATGGCTTTTCTCCAAGCAGCATTATCTTTATCAATTGAAACACTAAAGAATGCCACCCCCTTGGTGCTATATTCCTTATAAGCCTCCTTCAAGTGAGGAATTTCAGCCCGACAAGGTCCACACCAAGAAGCCCAAAAATCCAACACGAGGATCTTCCCCTTAAAATCCTGTGGTCCTAATTTTTTCTTTCCATCAGGAGTAGGGAATGAAAATTCCGGGGCAACTTTTCCTTCAGCTAAACGCTCTTTTTGAGCTTTCGCCTCAGCCATCTCTGCTTTATATTTCAACAAGGGAGCATAATTGGGGTTCTTACTTTCCAAACGAGCCAATACTTGTTGTACTAACTCTTCGTTTTCCTCTCCCCTCAAAGACGGTAACACGGCCAACACGCTATTCCGATCGGCATAATGTTCGGCCAAGAATCTCATTCTCGCTCTCGATTCATTCCCCAACATATCGTAAAATTTACCGGAAACTTCCTGCTTTGCCTGATCATCAATCCCCGGAATACGGTATACTCCTTGAGAAACGCCGATCATCAACTGGTATCCCCGGTATCCATCCCAATTCATCAGATTCATAACCTCATTGCTTGGCCCACCATTAATGTACACGTAAGGCGGATTCTTTATTTTTATCTTAGCCGTGTCCTCTCCCCTGAAATTAATCTCCAAATCCTCATCCTCTGCCCAAAAATTTACGGATTGCCACTTTTGACAATCCAACGTGTAAACACCCGGTTTGTCCACCTTCATTTTAAACTCGTATGTTCCATCATCTTTCACCTTACATGAATCGATAATCGTCTTGTCAAATCCCTGCCGTTCAATAATTTCCATATTGAATCGGTTATAAGGAAACTTCACTTTTCCTTTGATCGTGATCGTTTTTTGAGCAAAAACACTACTTGTACTAATTAGCATACAAGCGAATAACAATAATCTTAAAATCTTTCCCATAAATATCATTTTAGTTCATTAAAATTTCTTTGTCTATTGCACGTCGGCCTTTAAATCTTTTGCCAGTTTCTCGAAAAATGTCCGATAAGACATCATATTACCCTTTCCTTCTACCTCATTTTTTGCCGCTTTGACTGCCGCATCATCAAACCATTGAGCCGCTAACAATCTTAACGCCTTATCTTTACATTGCTTATTTACCCGTAATCCCCAATTATAAAGCAGTAAATCAGAAACTTTACCTTGTTTAATACGTTCCGTTCCTAAAGCGATGTAAGTTTTCCAATCACCAAGTTTCTCCGCGTTCATCATTTCCGCACCTGAAGCAATATCTTCCCAACCATCCACGTTCGCTTTTTCCATCCGTTTCACGTAACGTTTAAAGCCTTTCTTATCCAACACCAGCTGATCTCCTTCTTTATTCACAAACTGGTTAGCACCACCTCCCCACACGTTCTGAATTTTCCGTTTCACATCTCGCTCTCCATAAATAGAGTAGAATTCATCCCGATGTTCATACACGTATTGAAACAAATCTGAATCAACATCATTTATATACTTAACAAATATATCCCAATACTTTCTCTCTTTTAAATTATTCTTATCTAATGTCGCAAAATAATCCAAACAAACTTCCTCAGCCTTTTTACTTAAGGATGCATTTCCCAAATAAGTAAGATATGCCTGAATGAATTCCGGTTTCCGGTTACCCTTTTGATATTCAGCATTTGCATAAGCTAACCCTTTCCCTTCAAAAGCAATCTGAGCCTGCTCCAGCAATTCCTTCAATCCTGGCGCTCCTACCAAGCTATGTACAACTTCACCCTGCCCATTAATAAAAAGTAATGTCGGATATGCCTTCACTCCAAAACGATCTTTCAAATTTATCCCTTCCCCCTTTTCCATATCCATTTTCAAATTCACGAAATGCTCGTTGAAAAAGTTTGCCGCATCAGGATCGGTAAATACGGTTCTCGCAAGCTGTTTACAAGGCCCGCACCAAGAAGTATAACAATCCATGAAAATAAGTTTATTTTCTTGTCGAGCTTGCTCTAACGCCCGGTTCCAATCTCCCTCGATAAACTCTATCCCTTTGGCTTTCTCTAATGCCGTCTTACCGAAACCGATAAACTCATCTCCTTCCGTGTATCCACCCTCCATATAAACCAATTTTCCATCACCATTGATAAACAGGAATGCCGGATAACCACTCGTACCATATTTTTCAGCAAGCTCCTTTTCTTTCCCAAAATGTATTTTCAAGTTTATAAAATTCCGGTTATAAAAATCAGCCACATCATTCAATGAAAATACATTCTTCACCATCAACATGCAAGGTTGGCAATAATCCGTATAAGCATCAATAAAAATCAATCGATTTTCTTTCTTCGCTTTCGCCATTGCATCCTTCAAGCTAATTTCTTCAAACAGAATCGAACGTGTATTATTTCTCTTCACTTCAGCATCTTCCAACGCTTTGTTCCCTACCTCCACGAATTTTTCCGGTTTTTGTGCCAGAAGATAAGGACTCACTACCCCAAGGATATCCCCGTTAGGCATGAAAAAACCATATGTCGGGTACATATTCATCATTAATTTAGGTGCAAATGCCTGACCAGCCTCAGACCCCATATCAATCTGAATAGCAATCACGTGCTGATCACAAAAATCCATAATTTCCGAAATTGAAAACAATTTCCGTTCTGCGACATCCAGCTTCTTCTGATCCTCCGGGGTTCGAGCTTTTCGCATGGCATCCACGAACACGATTTTTCCTTCTTTTTGTGCCAACTCTGCCGCTTGTTCCCAAGTCAGGTTTTTAAACACGGATTTGTACTTCTGTGCGTTCACCGATGAAACAAACATCATCAATAAACAAATAATGATCCCGGTTCCTAATAATCTAATCTTTTCCATACGGATTCATACATTTTTACTCCCCGATGTTTATCGGGGAGTTTTTAAGCTTTATTCTTTATACAACACATCAACGATTCTACCAAACCCGGTATACGGATCAGCTGTTCCCCCGGTAATGGCTCCGGTTAACTCATTAAAGTCAATCAAATAAACCTTTCCCTCACCTCCAGACTCGGTAGAAACTATCAATAATTTACCATCTTTAGCATGTCCCGAATTCTTAAATACTTCAACGCCTGTTATTGTCTCACCACTGAATGAGTGAACCACAGCACCCTTATTCGTCGACGCATATTTGTATTGATATAAATCACTACCGGATGCATAAAAACAAACATTCCCTTGGTTTCCGAAAGTGTAAAGGGAACTCTCTGTTAAACCTTCACAATCCGCCATAGAATATTTCTTAACAGGCGTTGCTGTCGCTCCTGAAAAATCCATCACGTATAAAGAATAACCTGAAGTCTCCGTGTCATAGAAAACAGCATACGTGTAAGAATTAAAACCATTCTCCATAAATTTCAATTCTTTCGTTGAACCGATATCATTCAAATCGAATTCGCCCGTTGAAGTAGACTCAAAAGTCCCCACGTTTGAACCAAATTGATTAATAGGAGCAAAACGTTTATTCTTCATGTCAAAAATCACGGATGAAAAAGAACTTGTCGAAATATTCGGTAAATAAGGAGCTGCTTTATAATCCCCATCCAAACGATCGCCAAAAGTAGTAACTCCCATTGACCTATGATCCCAAACATAAACTAAACCATTCGTCACAATCATCTCAAGCGGGCGACTTGTTATCACATAAGCCTCCGGAGCTGCAGTAACACTCATCGGGAAAGAGAACCAAGAAGTAAAATCATTAGACATGATCTCGTATGTATTTACATCCAGTTTCAAACCACCGTTTTCAGTAAAAAAATAAAGTACATTATTATCAGAATACGTTCCCCGGCCTAAGAATTTACCATTTGTCACTTCCGTATCATTAACCCCGGAATACACGTGATAATAAACTTGTTCTTCTGATGCTGTTATATCGGTCAATAGTTTAGCACTCTTGATTATATTCAAATCATAAAGTCCGTTTTTCTCATCCATCACACATAGTCCCCTGGAAACTAACGTCTCTACATTCAACTTCATTGTGAAATATTCCTTCAAATCCTGAACGTTATCTGTAACCGTCAATGTCAAATAATAGGCACCCGGAACTTCATATATGATCGTATCGAAAACTGCTTTCGTGTATAAAACCACGGCGGAGTCATATTTCTGCACATCATCATCTTTTTTAGGGTCCTGCGGATATATTTTCCATTCGTAAGACAAATTTTTCTCATCACCCGCGTACTTCACTTCTACCGGGACATTGAAATTCTCAAACTGATAAGCTGTTTGTTCCGCTTTAATTCCTAACGTATCAATTTGTAGAGAAATCAAATTCTTGTAATCGTAATTACCTTTGTCATCATAACAACTCCACAATCCGGCAACGACAGCCAGCAATAACATTATCTCTATTATAAATCTTTTATTCATAACATTATCATTTAAAAATTAATCAGGGAAAGTTACTCTACCTTCTTTAGGGTCTACAAGAGGACCATTCTCAGCCTCGTATTCAGCCAATTTTTCCTTCAAGATCCTCTTGGCCGGGGTAAATTTTGCTGCATCACCCATCATCCCCCAATAACTCCAACTGGAAAAATCCCAAACACCTAATTGTTCATATACAAACAAGTACTTTGTTTTACTACATTCCCCAAAATACTGACTAATCGGATTCATAAACCATCCTTCATCTCCAATCCATTTATCTGGAATATCATCCGAAACTGTCACGAAAAGAGTTGTTCTTAACCCAGCCACCAAATCGTCAGAATCAACTAATTTCACCAAGAAAGATTTAGCACCCGTGGTCATCAAGTCTTCCGAACGCAATACTTTCAAGGGTACCGATATTGAAACCTCACCTTTTGGCATAATGACATTATCTGCAATTTCATAATTCGTTCCTGCCACGGCCCCGTCTTCGCTCGTTATCGTCAAACCGATCACCCGATCATAATCTTTAGCATATCCTGTCAACAATAACTCCAAATCAATATTCGTATACTGGTCTGTCACAAAACCATAAGCGATATTAACTGTATCCTTTGATAATCCCATTGACGTGTAATCAAAATTTATCCGTTCCACATCGCTGTAATAAGGGATGTCTTCTTTTTCACAGGCCGCTAACACGAAAAACAAACCTGTCAAAACCGGTAAAACATATTTTATTATCGATTTCATAATTCTTAATTTTTATTTTCCAAACTCAATCTCTGTATCCGGTTTCGGGAATACGTAATTCACCGTGTAACCATTCAACTTCTCGTCCTTCATCCGCTTATGATAAAAGAAAAGCTGTCCCTCCGCAATAAACTCTCGTCGATATTCGTTCAAAATTTCTGCTTGCACAGCATCCGCACTATTCACTGAAATAGGATCCAGCAACTCTGAATCATCATACCCCCTACTAGCAAGTACTTCATTCAAACGAGCCACAGCAGTAGCAGGAATAGCTTTATCACACTCTGCCACGATATAATACATCTCGCTCAAACGAATCATCGGCATCCGATCTCGTTTAGGAGTAAGTAATTGACCATCCACCGTAACTCCATCCATTTGCCACAATTTAGAAGGTACATCCCCTACATAATTCATCGTTTCAAAGAAGAAACTACGGAAATCATTACCAGCTACAAATAAAGTTCCCGGAGAAACACGTGTCAACAAAGGTACGCTTGTTGACATAAAATATCCTTCGATATAATCTGTCAATTTTTTAATATTCAAAGCAAAAAGATGTTCACTAGAGAAAGTTCTATCCCGAATTTCTTTTTTCTCATTCAACACATCATTCTTATCTGCCCAAGGAAACACATTTCTATTTTTATGAGCATCAATAACAACCATTGCACATCGACGAGCCTCTGTTGTATTTTCAGCATACATATAAACACGAGCCATCAATCCCATCACGGCATAATAATTCAAATGATAATTCCTATTTACCAGATAACCATCATCCTCACTCGTTGAGACTTCACGGCCAGTCAAAACCGGATCATTAGCCAAGCAAGTTGCCGCATCTGTCAAATCTTGAATAACCCGTTCAACCACCTTTGCGGGAGAAACAGAAACTGTCACCTGTTTGGTCAATTCATCTACATAGGGAATTCCATCTTCATCAGAAGTACTCTTCGCATTCTCGCAGAATAGACGTAACAAATCAAAATGCAGAAATGCCCTTAATGCTAGAGCCTCTCCCTTTATTATCTGTTTGTTATCTCCCGTAAAAATCACCGATGATTTATCGATATAAGCTAAAACACTATTCGCATTAGCAATTGCATTGTACAAACCACTCCACAACGTGTCAATTATCGGTTTTGTATTTGTAGCTTCGTATTCATATTTAAGAGCATTTGCATAACGATGATTCGTACCTATACTACCCCATTGCTGGGCAACAACATCAACAATTCCATATGTCATTTCCCGGCCATACAAGGAAGATTTTGTCATTGCCGTGTAAACCCCGGCCAAAGCATCTTTAAATCCGGCTTCCGTGGAAAACAAATCTTCTGCTTCCATCTCAGTTTTAGGTTTCACGCTCAGCCAGTCATTACATGCCATCATGCTGAAACAAACCAAAACCAATAAACTATATTTTATAAACTCTTTCTTCATAACTTGGTAGAACAATTATTTATATTCATAATCTCCAATAATTAGAATGTCGCTTGTAACTGGAAAGAGAAAGAACGGGCAAACGGATAATCCGTACCTCTTTCAGTCTTCACCGTGGACAGCCGGAACACGTCATTCATGTAGAAAGATAACTTCAATCGCTCGATAATCCCCTTCTGCATAAACTTACAATTTCTGAAATCATAACCGATATTCAACGACGTCATCTGCAACTCACTCAAATCTTGAACAAAACGAGAAGTCGGACGAGTAAAATAATTCGGATCTGTCATTTTCTTAAATTCGGCCTTTTGTCCGGGAGTCGTCCATCTTCCTGTATATACCCGATGATCTACATTATAATTCATATCACAGTTCTCTACTTTATCAACCAACGTCTGGTTATACATCTGCCCTCCCAAACGATAATAGAACGAAGTATTAACAGAAAATCCCTTCCAGTCTAAATTAAATCCGAATGTTCCCGTGTATTTTGGCAACTCATCTCCACACACAATCTGATCATCCGAATCCCAGGTATAAGTGAGATAACCATCTTTCGTCAAAAAAAGTTCATTTCCGGTTCCCGGGTCAATACCTAACGACCGAACAGCCCAGATAGCACTCATGGATTGTCCTTCGGCATATCTCACGGAAGGTTTTGTAGTCTTTTCTTTCGTATTTTGATCATAATTTAATCCCTTGTCGGAATCCTTACTATCATTCATACTAGACAATGCTTCGTTAATCTCTTTAATCTTATTTGTGTTATGCATCAAAGAAGCAAACACATTCAAATGTAAATCCTGATCAGAGTTATTAATTGCCCGAACACTTGCCTGTAACTCAAAACCCTTATTCTGTGATTTTCCCAAATTCTCCGTGTAAGAAGAAAATCCGGCAGAAGGCGGAAGCGTTACGGGGGTCAACAAATTACTTGTATTTTTGATATAGTAATCAAAAGTCAAATCAACACGCCCAAAGATCGACAAATCCAAACCGACATTATTATCCTGTGTTTTTTGCCATTGCAAATCCGGATTAGCCAAACTCATCAAGTAAGAACCAATAATGTTGTCATACACCTCATCAGAGTAATATTTATATGTCGAAATGGCTTGATAAGAATTAAAATTTTGAGATCCAGTGTACCCGGTAGAAGCCCTTAATTTTAAACGTTGTAACCACCCGAAGTCCTGCATAAAACTCTCGTTATGAATATTCCAACCAATACCTAAGGACCAAAAATGTCCCCAACGCTTGTCCGCTCCAAACAAAGAAGAAGCATTCGCCCGATAGTTTCCGTCAAACAAATAACGAGAATCATACGAATAGTTCACTGAAGCCAAAATACTCGTCTCCCGGGAAACAGACTCACTCCCACTCGGTTTACCTCCTTCAAGATATTGTTGTGCATGAGTGATATAATCCAGCTTGTCATTAGCAAATCCCTCTGCTTGAAAAGTCACTGACTCCGATTTTGTCTCCCCAAGACTCCATTGGGTATTAGCAAATAACACGTGTTTCTCATTCCATGTTTTAGAATAATTCAATGCAACATCCGTTGTCAAAGTCGTCATCTTACCATTTTGTTTGGTATATTGTCCTCTCTTGAAATATTCTTCATCAGTCATATTCTCTTTGCGAAACATGGTGTGATCTCTTGGATAAAAAATATCAGATTCATCCGTACGAGAAGTAAAACCAATACGTCCGGTAGCCTTCAAATCCTTAAATACATTCCACTCGATATAAAAATTATTAGTAATATCCGTGTATTTACTAACATCTTTTGTATTTAAAGTTTTATTTATTAATGGGTTATAAATAGGATCATCCCCAAAACTAACCTCAATCGGATTCAATATTTCACGAATTGTTCCATCCTCATTATGCGTTCTCCAATAAGGATTCAATTTGGCATAGTCAGAAAATGTCCCGTATGGAGAATTTTCTGCTTTATTATGTAACAAAGAAAGTTGTTCCCGAAAAAGTAACGACTTGTAACGGTAAGAAAAAGTAAACCCTCCACCATACGTCTCTCGGTCAGAGCCTTTCATTACTCCAGCCACATTGTTATAACTAACATTAACATTATAACGGATAAACTCATCACCACCCTCAAAATTTAAAGAATGTTTCTGTCCGACCCCAGTCCTTAACGGTTTACTCAACCAATAAGTATCCACTCCCCGTTCTACCTCTTTTTTCAATGCTTGATACAACTCATCCCTTTGTTGCTGCCCGACAGGATTATTCGTTGAAGACGTGTATATACCAGACAAACGTTCTACTTCCAATTTTTCCCAAGCATCACACAAATTATAACTACTCAAATCTGGAGCTTGAATATCCAAACTACCCGTGTAACTCACCGTCATTTGCCCAATTACGGGACGTTTCGTTTCAATAACAACCACCCCGTTCGCTCCTTTAGAACCGTAAAGAGCCTTTGCCGTCGCATCTTTCAATGTAGTGATTGATTCCACTCGATTCATGTCCATATCCATCACTTTTTCGATTGTCTGCTCAAACCCGTCCACGATAAAAAGCGGTTGATTAGGATTTGTCTGATACTTATCCTTCATATCCGTAAAACTAGAAGCACCACGCATCTGTATCTCCGGAACCCGATTCGGATCAGAACCGAACTGATTACTTTCAATCACTTGAAAAGAGGGATCGATATTTTTCAATGCTTGCAGTACATTCATATTACCCACCTTTGCCAAATCCTCGGCCTTTACGGTTCTAGCAGCCCCGGTGTAACTTTCTGCTTTTCGAGTAAAAATACCAGTAACCACAACCTCCTGCATTTCCGTTACGGAAGGGGCCAACGTCACGTCAATCTTACTCTGTCCCTTATAAGCAACTTCCTGTGTCTCCATGCCGACAAAAGAAAAAACAAGAACCATATCTTTCGAGAGGGGTACCGTCAAGGCATATTTCCCGTCTATATCCGTCGTTCCTCCCAACGTGGTTCCCTTGATCATAACGGTAACTCCCGGTAGAGTCTCGCCCTTCTGATCTTTCACCACCCCGGATAACGTCACCCGTTCTATCTTCTCAGCCTTCACTGCTGCTTTGCGAATAATAACAACTTGATTACTGGTTAATTCATACTCCAACCCGGTGCCTTCCAGACATTGTTTCAAAGCTGCATCAAGCGTTGCATTCTTAATCACGTAATCTTTCCGTTGCACGTGTTTCACGTCATCATTACTGAACATGAAACTCAATTTTGTCTGGCGCTTGATCTCGTCAAATACTTCCGACAACGAAGCATTCTTCATATCAAGATTCACCCGATCCGTGTTCTGTTGTGCGAATGAAAACGATACTGAAACCAGTACAATCTTCACCGATAGTAGTAAATGGCATAGCCACCGGGGAATAACCCGGAAACACTTGCGTTCTTTTTTCATAAAGGTAATTTGTTTGATTTTACATTAGTCTGTTTTTCTCTTTTTCGTGTCTTTCTGTTTGCGGCAGAAATGCTTAGCTTTTCCTTTTTTCTTTTAATTAAATTCCATAACTTTGTACTTAGATTTTACATTAGTCTGTTAAAGACTTACAAGGGGGTGATATTTGCGGTATCACTCTCTTTCTATTTTAATATTACATTATTTCCATTCACGCTAAATGATACTTTTTTAATCTTCTCCATCAACTCGAATATCTCTGAAACCTCCTTATATTTCATAATATCCATCGTGAAACGTAACTCTTTCAATTCCGGAGACGAATAGAAAACATTAAAATCATACCACCGCTGTAATTCATCCATAATATCCTCCAAACGAGCATTCACGAATACAACTCGTCCCGATTTCCAAGCCACAAACTCATCCACATTCACCTCTCGGACCTCTATTTTCCCCATGTTATCCACTGTAGCCTGCTCACCGGGAACAATTCGGTGTATATCATGATCACTCTTTACCTCAACGGAACCTTTCACCAACGTGGTCAGCAATTCATCTTCCCCCGAATAAACTCTCACCCCGAATTCTGTACCCAACACGGCTATATCCGCCTTGTTCGTTCTTACAACAAACTTTCGATCTTTCTCATGTTTCACGCTGAAATAAGCCTCTCCGGTTAACCAAACCAATCTCTCGTCTTTCCCAAAATGTACCGGAATTCTCAATTCGGACTCCGAATTCAAATAAACAGTTGTTCCATCTTCCAAACGCACGATATACTCCCCTCCCCGCGGAATCTGAATCACGTTATAACTATTATCAACAACAACAGGATGATCACCTTTCATGAAATT
>DYVS01000122.1:0-3406 GCA_020743075.1 Butyricimonas virosa
TAATCTTATTACATCATTTTCAATTTTCAATTCTCCATTTTCAATTCCATTATCCTATCTTTGTGTCATGATTGATCAGGCTACCATACAGAAAATTTTTGATGCGGCGGATATATACGAGGTAGTTTCCGATTTCGTGAGTTTAAAAAAGCGAGGCGTGAACTATCTTGGGTTGTGTCCGTTTCATAACGAGAAGACAGGTTCGTTCACCGTTTCCCCGGCAAAAGGCATATATAAATGTTTCGGTTGCGGGAAAGGGGGAAATGCCGTGAATTTTATCATGGAACACGAGCAGATGTCTTACGTGGAGGCATTGAAATACCTGGCCGAAAAATATCATATCCCGGTTGAAGAAAAAGAATTAACAGAGGAACAGAGGAAAGAGAAGACGGAACGGGAGAGTATGTTGATTGTCTCTTCGTATGCGAATGAATATTTCCAATATCAACTGTGGAACACGGACGAGGGACGTTCGGTGGGACTGGGTTACTTGCGCCAACGAGGTATCAGCGACGAGATGATTCGTAAATTCGGTTTGGGGTATAATCCGGAAGGTTGGGGAGCCTTCACGAAAGCGGCTCAGGAAAAGGGCTACAAGAAAGAGTTCCTCGTGAAGACGGGATTGACCATCGAGAACGAGAAAGGATTTTTCGACCGATTTCGGGCCCGTGTGATGTTTCCCGTGTTTGATCTGGCGGGTAAGGTGATTGCCTTCGGGGGACGAACGATGACAACTGATAAAAAGATTTCAAAATACCTGAATTCCCCGGAGTCCGAGATATATCACAAAAGTAAGACCCTTTACGGGATTTTCCTTGCCAAAAAATCTATCGTGCAGCAGGATCGCTGTATTTTGGTGGAAGGCTACACGGACGTGATCTCTTTTCATGCGAAAGGAATTGAGAATGTGGTGGCTTCTTCGGGAACCTCTTTGACGATCGAACAGATCCGGTTGATTCGTCGGCTGACCCCGAACGTGACGATCATTTATGACGGGGATGCTGCTGGGATCAAGGCTTCTTTGCGGGGAATCGATCTCGTGCTGGAAGAGGGACTGAACGTGAGAGTGCTTTTACTGCCGGATGGGGAGGATCCGGATTCTTTTGCTCGAAGTCACACACCGCAAGATTTGGCGGACTTTATTGCGAATAACGAGACGGATTTTATAAATTTCAAGACAAAATTGTTATTAGGTACGGCAGGGGATGATCCGGTTGAACGGGCTCGCTTGATCACGGACATCGTGCGAAGTATTGCCAAGATTCCGGATAACATAGTGCGTTCAGTCTATGTGCGGGAAACTGCTCACCAGTTGGATGTCGAGGAACGGGTTTTATATACCGAAATTGCCAAGGTTCGCTTGAAAAACGAAGAACAACCTTCCAAGACTTCTGTTACGACTCCGGAATTGTAGGTAACAACCCAGACACGAGGAGCGACTCCTTGTGACATCGAGGAAAGTGTGTTAATTCGTTACCTGCTTTTATTTGGGGATAGCGAGTTGTACGAGGAGGAACGTAACGGGTATATGCGGAGCGTGAGTGTCGGGGAATTCATTATCCGGGAACTTGGGGAAGATGATTTGGAATTATTAAATCCCGTGTTCCGTACGATGCAACAGGAATATCAGCGTCAATATGAATCGCCGTCATTTATCCCGGCTCGTTATTTTATTTCTTATCCGGATATAAAAGTTAGTACTATGGCTGCCAATATCCTGAGCGAACCTTACGAGTTAAGTAAGATTTGGTATAAGATGGATAGTTTTGTCGAGACGGAACAAATGAAACTCGGTGAACTTTTACCCAAAATACTGGACAATTACAAGATGCGAAGAGTAGAAATGCTTTCTCGGGATATAGACAATCGCATCCTTGAATCACAGAATAGTAAAGATCCTTCTCAAATCATGGAACTTCTCAAGCGCAAAAATGCCATCAATGTCATTCGTCGTAAATTAAACGAGAAATTGGGACGTACGGGGATTCATTAAACAGAAATTGGAGCAGAATTCTAAGTTTATTTTGAAACGACTGCTCTCTCCAGTCCCTCGGGGAATCGCTTGATAATCAGCTTTTCCTGTGCAAGGGGCTGGAGGAGGTAGCTTATAGATACTGGATAAGATTTGTTAGACAGTTCCAAGAAATCTTTACTTAAGGTAAAGCAACATATATAGCGTGAAAGGTAATTCTGTTCCGTCTTGGAATGTGCATTTGCAAAGAGGGAAAGGATTTTCTTCGTTTCGCATTAAATTTACGAATTCCCATTCACCGATTTTCTCGTCTTTATCCGTGAAAACAATAACGCTTTCTCGCATATTTTTTTGGATAAGTTCTGTAGCCAATTCGTTATAACGTCCTTCGTTAGTGTAGTGTATTTCCTCTATTAACGGTTGGATATTCTTGTATTGTCCAATCGTTGTGCGAACCCGGATGTTGTTGAAATCTGTCACCCAATGTAAATTACCATTTTCCTCGTTTAGCGAAATATAATAATGGTCTCCTCCTTCTTTCTGTAGTGTGACCTCTTTGGGCATTCTCCTCATGATAAAGCGGGAGATAATGTCATCATCATTTATCTCCATTTTGATCGTTGCACTGTAAGGGGGGTATTTTACTGTTTGTATGGCTTCGGAGGTTTCTTTGTTGTATTGCTGTGCCTTGTGTAATAGAACTTCTTTGCCATTGGAAACTTCTATTTTAAGGTAAACCCCGGTACTGTAATCAATCGTTGCAATGAAATGAAGATCATTTTTGGACTGATCCGTCTTGGAAGAGGGAAAAAAGGCTTCCATGAATCCGGCTGCATTGATCGTGGTGTCGAAATCCTGTTTGTTTTTGTTCCAAACTAATTTCATTCCGGTAAACGTGTTCTCTTTGCTTTGGTCTGAACTACGAGAGTTCATAAAATCGGAAATATCGAAATAGAAGTTTATACCATAATAATTCATGATATCTAATATCGAATTATTTTCTTCCATCTCGGCGAATTCCTCTACCAAGGTTATACATGAATTGATATTGTCTTCGATCAAAGTTCTTAATTCGGAAGTTGGCAATTTCGAGTACGGCTTGTCATAATCGGTAATAATTTTGTCGTCGTCATCACTACACGCTACAAGAGTCGTAAGCAGGCATAATACATACAAGATTTTTCTCATTTCTTTATTTTTATGGTGATAATATCGACAAAAGTATAAAAAATGATATAGCTTACATAGGACGTTGGAATTATTCTTGAGAGAGTCTATTTATTTTTATTGGAGCGTGAGTAATAAAAGGAGGTGTGTCGTAATGCACGATGCACCTTCTTTTTAATCCATTACCATACAACTCGGTTCATTTTCTTTAAGCTGTGATCTTTCGAAGATTTCTTTGATTTATGTGTTCCCAGCATCTAGTAACAG
>DYVS01000123.1:0-7558 GCA_020743075.1 Butyricimonas virosa
TGATAGAACTCGATCTGCTTTTTTTAAAATATATTTGATCACGCAAGCCCGACTCCAAGCCCGACGGGGATAATCGTATATATCAGTTCCCCAAGCTGACACAATGAAAGGATGAAAACCCGCTAAAGCCCCGAACAACCCATTATCCGACAAATAATGAGCATGAACAATATCAGGATGAAATATTTGAATGGAATTCCGAATATCTTTTATCAACGCCCGGTAATAAGTAAACAATTTTATCGGAAAAAATCCTTTTATCCCCTTCATCTCACGAGATTTACAGAACGATTTGACATACACATTCTTAAATCCCGCATAATAATCAACTTCCCCACAAGGATAAAAACTATATAACATAATCTCCACGCCCCGCTCTGCAAGTGCACTTACCCAACGTTGAGTATGTATTGTAGTGGGACTTGATAACATGAACACTCTCATAATTCAATTCTTGATAAACAAAAATAGCAATTATTCATTGAGTAGTAAAAGATTTAATATTATATTTTTTATTTTTGTCGACGATTAAACATTGCCATAAAACAGATTCAAAATGAAACAGCTAAAATTAAAAGCATACTATCCTCATTTATTCGCAATTATATTATTCATCTTGATTGGTTTCATATATTTCTATCCTTCATTACAAGGAAAAGTGATTAATCAATCAGATGTATCCTCTTTCGTCGGTGCCGCCAAAGAAACAATCGACTACCGAGCCACACATAACGGAGAAGAACCCCTTTGGACGAATTCCATGTTTAGTGGAATGCCTACAACCATGATCAGCACCTACTATAAAGGGAATTATCTAAAAAATATTTACGAATTTCTATTTGTCGGACCTCGTCCTGCTGCCGATTTAATTTTAGGTTTCATCTGTTTCTATTTTCTCATGCTGGCATTCGGTGTCAATCCATGGTTATCCATTGTCGGAGCCTTGGCATTTGGCCTTTGTTCCTATAATTTCCAAATTATTCAAGTGGGGCATAATGCAAAAATGACTACTATTGCCCTCATGCCAGCGGTGTTAGCCGCTCTTGTTTACGCATTCCGAAAGAACCGATGGTTAGGAGCTGCACTTTTTGGCATCACGCTTTCTTTCGAGATTATGGCCAGCCATCCACAAATTACCTTCTACTTGGCATTCATTACCATCTTCTATGGTGTCGCCCAATTATACACCGCTATAAAAGAAAAGGCTCTACCTAACTTCTTAAAAACTGCGGTATTATTAATTGTTGCTGCCGGATTAGCGGGAGCAACTAACGTGAATCATCTGTGGCCGACATGGGAATACGGGAAATATACCATGCGTGGCGGTTCGGAATTAACTTTAAATCAAAAGAACCAAACCAAAGGTGGATTGGATAAAGAATACGCAACAGCATGGAGTTACGGGATCGATGAATCCCTAAATCTGTTGATCCCGAACTTTAAAGGAGGAGCCTCTGCCGGGGCGTTAAGTAAAAACTCGGAAACGTACAAATTCTTAAAGAGTGCAGGAGTCCAGAATGCAGATCAAATGATCAAGCAAATGCCTTTATACTGGGGTCCTCAAGCGTTTACAGCCGGACCGATGTATATGGGAGCCATCGCAATCTTCTTATTTGTATTAGGATTAGTTTTAATCAAAGGCCCCATGAAATGGTGGATCGTGGGAATATCCTTGTTAGCCCTATTCTTGGGTTGGGGACGTCATTTCATGGCATTATCAAGTTTCTTCTATGATTATGTTCCTTTGTACAATAAATTCAGAGTACCTTCGATGATACTGGTTGTACTGCAAGTGACCATCCCGTTATTAGGCATATACACGCTGAACAAAATTCTCAATGGCTGTTTTGAACGACAAGTCCTTGTTAAGGCATTAAAAATATCCCTTGGCGTTACAGCCGGAATTTGTGCTCTATTTGCTTTGCTTCCCGGACTTGCCGGAAATTTCTCCGCACCTATTGATGCGCAAGCCGAATGGTTACAACAATATCTACCTGCAGAACGGGAATCATTACTCCGCTCCGATGCTTTCCGTTCATTGGTATTTATATTATTGGCAGGAGCCGTTATCTGGGCGTGGGTAATCCAAAAATTAAAAGTAACCCAAGTCGCTATAATCATGGGGTTACTAATTCTTGCAGATATGTGGACCGTGGATAAACGCTATTTAAATGCAAACCATTTCGTTACACAACGAGAATTTAATAGCCAATATAAATTACGTCCAGCAGATAATGCTATTTTAACCGATAAAGATCCTAATTACCGGGTGTTGGATTTATCCGTAGACGTGTTTAACGATTCCCACACCAGTTATTTCCACAAAACAATCGGGGGCTATAGTGCCGCAAAATTACAACGCTATCAAGACATGATTGATTACTTTATCATTCCCGAAATACAGAATCTCGGGAACGCATTAAAGCAATCTCCGACTCTCTCTGCTATAGAGGGAAGCCTTTCCCAGCAAAAAGCGCTCAATATGTTGAACGCAAAATACATTATTATTGATCCGAACTCGGCCCCGATCAACAACCGTTTCGTGTATGGGAATGCATGGTTTGTCAAAGATTACGAACTAGTCGACACTCCGGACGATGAAATTATCACGTTGAAACAAATCGACCCGAAAGAATCCGCCGTTATCAACAAAGAATTCCAATCTATTATTCAAGACAAAGGTTTTAATTTCGATGAAAACGCAACCATCCAACTGACATCTTACGCCCCGAATAAATTAGAGTATAAAACTTCCGCCGCCGATGAACAACTAGCCGTTTTCAGTGAAGTATATTACCCAAAAGGTTGGAATGTCTACGTGGATGGCAAACCGAGTGAATTATTCCGGGCTGATTACATTTTACGAGCCATGATTGTTCCCGCGGGAGAACACGTGATCACGTTCGAGTATAAACCACAATCCTATTTCATGGGAGCCAAAATATCAGCAATCAGCTCCAGCATATTATTACTCGCGTTATTAGGATGTATTGCATTTTATATCATTCGCCATTACAAGAAAAAAGATTAACTACCCATAAAATAACGACAACCGGACAACCCGCTTGTCGTTATTTCCGTATCAATACAGATGGCATGAAAATTGCTGATTATTACGAAAAATAAATTTTTATGAGAAAATATTATTGGATTCTTTTATTTGCTGTGGGATTATTTTCTTGCACAAAAGTCAGTAAATTAAGTGATACGGCAGAAATTGTTTCCTTCACGATATTGGATCAAACTGAAGGAATCATATTAAATAAAGATGAAATCACGATCACTAATAACGTAGTTACAATCCCCTTAGACTATGGACGAAAATTATTTCCCCTTACCATAAAAGCGGATATTAAATTTTCATCTACCACAGATGATGTCATTAGCGTTGATGAGGAACCTTTAAATTTAAAAGAAATCACATTCAAAGACGTATATACTCCACAAACATTTTATCTCATCTCGGAGAGCGGAATCCCCTTATTAGGGAAAATCATATTAAAAGATAAAACAAACGCGGAAATTACCAATTTCCATGTTACAAATTACACCGAAGAAGAAGTTAGTGTCGCCATTCGCAATAATAACATCCGTATCAATTTCAAACAAGATTTTAATTGGCCCGTGACCGTTGAAGCTGATATCACCCGTAACGGGAAAATAAAAGCCGGATCGGCACAATCTCCCTTTACCTTCTCGGGACCGAAAGATCAAAAACAAATCACGTTAATTGCAGATGACAATCAAGACGAACGGATTTGGAATATACAGGTTGTTCCCACAATAGAAAATTCCAATTTTGAATCATGGATTAATGTTGATAATTCTAAAGTAAACATAGATCCAACACCTGGCAAAGGACTCGGATGGGCAACAGCGAATAATTCTTTTGTACAAGGAACAACTCCGGTACCTTATCAAAAAGGATATGCCGCTCAACTCCAAACAGGTATTCAAAACTTAGCCAACTTGGGAATTGGCGAATTAATAACAGCCGGGACAATTTTCACGGGATATTTTCAAATAAAAATCTCTGCTTTAAACAATCCCCCGCTAATGACCTATTTCGGGATACCATTTATTATGCGTCCACAATCCATCTCATTCGATGCAAAATATGTGGCTGGAGCAAAATTCCAACAATCAGAAAGAAAGGATGAAAAATCTCCTTATATAATAAAAGACATCCCGGGTGTTGACCAAGGACGTGTTTGGGTTGAATTACTCCGCTGGGAAGGCAATGGAGAACTGGAATATCACGGAGATCATGCCGAGCCTGTAGAAGGTCTTAAAGTCTTGGGAAAGGGTGAAATGATCTTCGACGGAGCCAATACTGCACTCCAAAACTGGGACAACTATACAATCCCGATCAACTACGATAGCAAGTACAAAGATCTGGAACCAACACATATATCTATCGTAATGACGTCCAGTAGACAAGGAGACCTGTTCATTGGAGCTAAAGGTAGTACTTTAACCGTTGATAACGTTGTTGTTAACTTTTAATCCGAGAAAAAATGAAATTAATATACCTTTTACTTGTACCATTATTTTGTACTCTAAACATTACCGCTAAAGAGAGAAATCAATCAAAATCAGTCACTACTCAAGCGGATAGTATTTCCGATGACCAGGTAGAATATCGATTTGCTCTCGGGGTTCAGTTGGGGACCGATATTGGTGGAGCCATACCTTTCCCATTCAGTAATGTTCCCGATGTATTTAATCCTTATCCCAAACTTTCGCCATCAATAGGTGCAAAGCTTACTTTTCCCGTGACCAAAAAATGGACGCTAGGAGCTGAAGTCACGTACAAGAAAGTCGCTATTGATGCCGATGCACGCATCGACAACCAACGATTCCATGACGATAAAAACAATATTATATCCCGTTTCTGCGGATCTGCCGAAATGTCAATGGATTTTACGATGCTAGAAATTCCTCTTTATTTCAAGTACACATTCAAAAATCAAAAAGACCGAATTCTAGCTGGCCTTTACGGAGCATGGATTATCAACGCTAAATTTCGTAATACCGTAACCAAAGGTTATATGATGACGGACGACAAGGTCTACAATGGTTCTATCGATCCTGGTAATCCTCTATATATCAATTTCAGTAATCTATTGGACAGTTGGGATATGGGCCTTATTGCCGGATATGAACGTCAACTATTTCCACGCATAGAACTAGGTTTACGATTTAGTTGTGGATTCAAAGATATATTCAAGCCTAGTAACCAGTATTTTGACTATAAAATGTTACACATGAGAGGTAGTTTGGTTTTAAGTTATAATCTATTTGACATCAAACCTCCCAAATTGAATCCTTTCAGATAAATAAAAAAAACGATCAATTAATTTTGATCGTTTTTTTATCTCAAAATATTTCTGATAAAACTATTGCATCAACTCTTCCGTCGTATCCACCAACTTGTACAATTTATCAGACCTTCGCAATTTCGTTTCGCATGGCATGGAGAAAATAGCTCCTTTATCCACTTTTTCAACAGGTTCCATTTCTAATCTTAACTCCGGAACAATCATTTGTACAACACCAGTATTCGGCCCGACAATCAGCACTTCCTCTCCTACTTTCAAGTCATAAGATTCCAATTTAAATTCTCCGACTTGCAACTTCCCAAAATAATTCGTCACTTTACCAATACATACCTTCTTCTTCGTGGCCTTAGACCCGTACACCTCGCTCCATTCTCCCAAACGCTGCCCCAAATAGTAGCCATCCCAAAATCCCCGGTTAAACACGGTAGACAACCGTTCTTTCCAATTCGCAATCTTCTCCGCCCCATAACTTCCGTCAAGATAAGCATTCAATGCCTCGTCATAGCACTCGCAAACAGTCTTCACATACTCCGCCGAACGGGCACGCCCTTCAATCTTGAAAACCCGCACCCCGGCATCAATCATTTTATTAATAAAACCGATCGTACACAAATCTTTAGGAGACATGATATATTTCCCGTCAACCTCCAATTCTATATCACTCTCGGTATCTTTCACCGTATAAGAACGCCGGCATATCTGGTAACAAGCCCCCCGATTTGCCGAAGCATTCATCTCGTGAAGACTCAAATAACATTTACCCGAAACCGCCATACACAAAGCCCCGTGAGAAAACATCTCGATCTGGATCAATTCCCCCTTGGGACCACGCAAATCGTTCTCAACAATTTGCCGATGAATTGTCATCACCTGATCCATATCCAGCTCCCGCGCCAGCACCACGACATCCGCAAATTGTGCGTAGAACTTCACCGCCTCGTAATTGGTAATATTACATTGCGTGCTGATATGCACTTCCACCCCTATCGACCGGGCATACAAAATAGCCGCAATATCCGAAGCTATAATTGCCGACACCCCGGCATCCTTCGCACACTCGATCACCTGGTGCATCTTCTCAAGTTCGTTATTATATATAATCGTATTCACCGTGAGATAAGTCTTCACCTCTCGGGCATTACAACGTTCCACGATATTCCTCAAATCATCCAGCGTGAAATTAGCCGATGAACGGGAACGCATATTCAACCCTTCCACTCCAAAATAAACAGAATTCGCTCCTGCCTGCAAAGCCGCCTCCAAAGATTCATAAGAACCAACCGGAGCCATCACTTCAAAATCTTTCCTTTTCATATCGTTTCTTTAAGGAGACAAAAGTAACTCCCTTAATTGAAAATTAAAAATTTAAAGACCACTCTTAACAGGATGCGTTAAACTTTCATTAAATCTTTATTTTCATTGCAAAAACAAAAAATTCCTTCTATATTTAGCTGTGATAAAAAGAACTATTTATCACACTAAGAAACACACCATGACATTAAAACCATTCTATGCTAAATTAAAATCCCTCGCCAAATTACCAATTGGGTTGGTGAGTATCTTTCTTATTTTAAGCACTCACACGGCAATTAGCCAAATTCAAGATAAACAAACCGTTCAAGATTCCACAGAAGACAACCAAGTCCATTTCTTCGTTCAAGAGATGCCCGTATTTCCCGGTAACCTAAATACATGGATATACAACAACATACGTTATCCGGAAGCAGCCAAAGAGAAAAAACTCGAAGGGAAAGTGTATGTTCGGTTCATCATTGAAAAAGATGGAAGCGTCAGCAATGTCAAAATTATTCGGGGAGTTTCACCAGAACTGGACAACGAGGCAAAAGCAGTTATCGCCTCCATGCCCAAATGGGAACCGGGGAAACAAGAGGGTTCTCCCGTGCGTGTTTCATACACGGTACCCGTTTATTTCGCTTTAAGAAGCACCTCTCCCAGCATTGAAAGAAGGACCTTTGACAGGTACTTGAAAGCATTGAATACAGAAGAAGAAAAGCTAAAAAACGGACTTGACACGGTTCCTCAGGCTTCTTTCGACATGTATCGCCTCTATCTGAAAAAACGTTACGGGACAGACAAGGCTGTTTACAAAGGTATCATCACTTCCGCCCGGGAACAGCAACAATCCTCGGAAATCATGTTAAGCATCGTCATGCCCACCATGTCTCTTCCTGTTTCCGACAAAAACAAAATATTAC
>DYVS01000124.1:0-11352 GCA_020743075.1 Butyricimonas virosa
CCACACCATGTTGCCCAAAAATCAATAACCACTGGTTTATCTCCCTTAAACACGAATTCTTTATCCTTACGATAATCATAAATGTGCTCTAGGAAATATTCACGGGTAATCGGGTTTAACTTTCCGGGTTCTACCTTCGATGCTATGTCCTCAACCACATCATCTTTTATTTCAATCAGATCAAAAGGCTGAAAATAAATTTTCTGTTTCTGGTAATCTATCGAAACAATTCCCTTTTCCAATATCCCCGTACCTAACACAGAACGAGATAGATCCGTATTCTCAGACACAACCACACTACCCAACTGATCCTTCACGAAATTACATGTCCCGACGGTTTTCGTCACAGAAGCTTTTCCGGCCTCTTTATAACCGTTCATAATAGTAGCGTCACCACCACGATTTCCACCAAGTTTAGCAAAATCTTCAGCTGTCATGGAGATCATCCCATTATTCCAAGTATCAAATAACAAAGGGTAAGCCTTTCCGTCAAGTGTTACCGTGCAAACAATCCCAGAACCGGATACAATTTCTATATCTGCCCGATGATCCAACTTCATGTATGATGGCCGATAAGGCATTGATGTCGTTATTTTTTTACGCTTACGATCAATCGTCAACACCACGTTACGAAATAAAGCTCCCCCAATAACCCCGGCTACTCCCAATTTTCGTAAATAAGGCTCATCTTCCAGCACAAAAGCCGAAACACCATTGCCAAACACGTTATTCCCGAATGACATCGTACTAATCAACACGCTCTTACTCGTCGGCACATGCTTGTAAAGGAAACCTTCATAACCGAAATTCCCCGGCGTATTGGTGTCTATCTTAAATTTTTCCACGTATTCCGGCAATATCGCCGTGTGACCCGCCAAATCCAACACAAAACCAGCCTGTTCTCCATTAACAATCAAATCCAGAATAATTTTCCCGTCTACTTCCCGATAATCCTTCACCTCGGTAGCGGTATTCTTTGTTTGTGCCCACGTCAATGAAGGGAGTAACATTATTAATAAAAAGATAAAACATCTATTTTTCATATCACATTCTTTTAATTTCAACCTTCTTTTCTTTACCATCTTTCAGAATAACAATTTCCGTCACGTCCCCTTCCACAGTATCAAGTAAAGCCTCTACTTCCAGTTGACTTTGTTTCAATTCGGATAGATTTTTCCCATTCACACGGATCACTTGATCTCCCAAAGCGACCAAATCTTTAGCACTATCCCATACTGCTGTAATCTCGAAATGACCTTTCACCGGAAGAATTCCCACGTTCCAGTTTTTCAACTCTCCGGTCATATCTTCTGTTCTACTTTCATAGGGGAAAAAGTAAAAACGGTTCCGCATATAATCAATCACCACCTTACCGTATTTCAACATATCCACTCCCATTAACGAACTCCCCTTACACGTGACACTTTCCATGTTGTTAAACTCTTTCCCAACGAAATTAAGCTCCCCGATACTAACTTTTTTCATCTCCATGGTGTTCTTCAAATCAAAACCACCAATTCCGACACCACTAATCCCAATTCCGCGAGAAAGTAAACGATTCTCAACCTTGTCTTTTAAATCCTCGTAATCATCAGCCGAAAGGATTAATAACCCGTTGGCTCCCGTATCAAACAACACCCGCTTCATAATCCCACCAAAATCCACATCCACGATAGGATGACTCGTCTGCCCCGGATAAATAGCAACTCCCTCTGAAATTTTCAAACCATCCGGACGATAAGGATAATTAATAATCATGATTTGTTCCCGGGCATCAAAAGTAACCACAGCCTGGGCAAAAGCATCACTTCCCAAGATCCCCACGACTCCTAACTCCCGGAAGAAACCATTTGACGGGAAGACCATGCTTTTCATCTGGGTTAATTTATAATTCGAGCTTAACTGGACATTTGACAACACGGCTTCCTCATAAGCTAACGACATTCCGTTCAGATCGGATACCCCTCGTGAAGTTCCCCCACTCATAGCCTTCATTTCCACTGCATTCTCTCTTATCGTTCCTGTCTGCCCTCCTGTATCCACGATATACTTCACTTTCACGCCATTTACAATCACAGGTATAATGATTTTATCATGAACATATTCGTAATGAATCGTGTCACAAATCCGTCGAGTTGTTTGTTGAGCAATTGTAACAACAGGCAAAGAAGTTATAAAACCAAGCAACAATAATACAACAATTCGCATATCTTACTCTTTTTGATAAACAATCACTTTCTCTCCCCGTTTGGTTTGCACGGTCAACTTTGTCTTTTTCTTTGCTTTTAACTCCGGAATTCCATTAATAATACTCTCGCAAAAATCATACGTCCCGACAGGTTTCCCGTTAATTTTCGTCACTTTATCCCCCACCTCAACAACTCCTTTCATGGAAGTCCACACCGTGGAAATAATTAATTCTCCATCTTTCACTCGAAGGGCCACATTATAATGTTTGCTGGCAAGATCATACTCCGGCTCATAAGCTTCAAAATAAAAACGACCACGAGGATAATCCAGTGTTACTTTGCCATAATCTAAAAGTTTAACACCTAGCAAGGTAAAAGGCGGAGTTGAAGTTTCCGAGGTCACATTTTGAAATTTAGTTCCACCAACCGACAATAGGGGGAATTGTACCCGCAAAGAAGTATCTGCCATTGCCATTCCGGCCACCCCGATAGAACCTTCCCCATATCCTTCCGAAAGGATCTGAAAAGCACCGGCCGTCTTCAACCTATCAAAATCACTCTCTTTCAGAGAGAAAAAACTGGGACAACCCGTATCAAATAAACAAATAATGTCATTCCCCATCCCTGCTTGCAACGCAATAATCGGCATTCCCGCTTTCACAAAAGGAAGCATTTTACGTAATGAAACCCGAGAAGCTTTCTCGGCAGAAGTAATTGTAATCGTCTTTGCCTTACCGTCAATTTCCACCATCGTCCTCGCCAACAAATCACTACCAATCAACCCATCTGCCTGAAAACATTCGAAAGGAGACGGAGAAGATAATTTCAAAGCCGGAACATTCGTGAAATTAATTTTCTGATCCGGAGTGAGCAAACTTTGAATCGTCACAAGCGGATAGAAAGCTTGATTACTATTTACATCTGTAACTTGGAGCGAATCGGCAACCTCTAGTCCTAATTCCTCGCAAATCTCGCTCGTCAATGCGGTACGTCCTCCCGTGTCAAAAATAAACGAGCGAGAAGAACCATTTATAGACATTTCGACAATCATTTTTCCACCAACCATCCGGTAGGGTAGCACAGTCTTGTATTGCTGTGCTACCATTGGAAAAAATATCATACAAAAAAGACACGAGAAAATTATTTTACACATCATTCTCATCTTTTTTATTTACCAAACTTGTCCGCAGCCATAATAGCTTGATAAGCATTCAAAATTCCACCGGATAAACAGAGATCTTCAAAAAGGAATAAATCTTGAGCCTGCTTGCCATCTACAATAATACCCTTTTCCACTTCCACTCCTTTCCGTGAGGTCACACTATTCAACAGGATATTACGAATTTGCGCTCCCGTTAAATTCGGGTAATAAGCCTTTACCAAAGCTGCCACTCCGGCAACAGAAGCAGAAGCCAAGCTGACCCCACTTCCTGTTTTATAAGTATCACCCATGTAAGCCGAGTAAATATTTACCCCCGGGGCGAACAAATCCAATTCTTTCGCACCGTAATTAGAATTCATGGAAGGGTTGCCATTCTTATCCGATGGAGCAACAACCATCAAATTAGTCAATTCTTTGCTGCCGTCCATCCAACGATTCGGGAAGAAAGTTTGTTTTGCTAAATCTCGTGATAATTCCCAAACCGGCACAATGACTAATACGCCCTTGCCTTCTGCATAACGAAGAGCCTCTGACATCCATGCTTTCTGATTCTCGGGATACAGCGTATTTTGCTGTGGCAACACAATAACATCAGAACCATGATCAACGGCATAACGAATAGCAAGTGCCATGTCTTTCAAATAAGGTTCTCCACTCCCTGCACCAACCCGCAAACACATAATTTCTGCTTGATCTATAATTCCATCTCCACCAAGTCCATTTCCTCTTTTTCCTCCCACAATACCAGCTTGCATTGTTCCCGTTGCAGCCTCAGAAGTCAACAAAACATTATTACCATACTTGTTGTCATTTATATCCAAATAATTATCTCCGACAATATCTTTACGGCCATCCGAACTGATTTTTTGAAACTCTTTCTCATAAGTTTCCTTCCCTCTTTGAACAGCTGTTTCCACAAAAGCCTTATAAATCACATCCAAATCATCCGTTTTATATAAATTAAACCCGATAGCAATCAGAGAGAATGCAACATCCCTCAATGTATCTTGGGGAGCTTTTGGATCATAACATTCTTGAAATTCTTTTACCGTATACTTTTGTCCCGGAAATTTCGCATTTAATTCTTCTTTAAATTTTTTGGCATACTCCTGAATAACATATCCCATTTTCCAACCTCCATAAGTACTGGCAAGGCAAGATTCTGGCATTACTTTATTTTTATAATAAGTATATTCAGTTAAATTTTCCGGAGCCGGGACTTTAGTTAATTTTTCATTTACGATTTTAAAAAACTCTCCATTACTAGTCATATAATCAGCATATTTATCCTTTAAACGGAGAAATTCACGATCGCCTTCCTGCATCAGCGATTCCATCACCTGCCCATCTTTACCTCCCAAAAAGTTCCAGCCATTAATATCATCAATCCTGCCATTCTTGTCATTATCTTTTCCATCAGCTTTCTCTTTGGGATTCACCCAAATTGCCTGTTTTATATCCTCGTGTTCAACATCAATTCCCGTTCCAATCAAAGCGACAATAGGCCTCTTTTTAACCTTCTTATCTTTCAAAAAATCGTAAGCCTTATTCACCTCACAACCATACACACCATCTTTATCAAAAGAACAGTTATACCAATCTAAATCTGATTGCTTTTTTTGAGTGGAACCACCAGTTCCTATTAACTGCGCATAAGAAATATTTATGCCCATACACGCGAACAACAACAAAACATACTTTTTCATCCTTACAAAATTTACTTATATTATACAATACCAAACATTAAACACTAATTCTTCCTAGCTTTCAATATTGCCTCCTTTACTTTTTCTCCCCGCAAGTATTTTTCAAGAATACAGCCCTCCTTATCAATTAAAACGATAAAAGGGATACTGTAAAAACCATAGGCCTTTTGGATAACATTCGGCTCGTTACCAATCGTAAATCCCTCTTTATCCCACAACATCACCCAAGGTAACTTTTCCTCGTCAAGCATTTTTCTCCAATCTTTTTCTCGTTTGTCAAGCGACACGCTAATAAACTCCAAATCATTCCCCTTTAACTCATTGTATATTGGCAATAAACTTTTCATCTCGTGTCTGCAAGGTCCACACCACGAAGCCCAAAAATCAACGAGCACAAACTTTCCCCTAAAATCACTTAACTTGACCATTTTGCCTCTAGCATCCACAAAACTAAAATCATACGCTTTCGCTCCAATGGCAAATTTCGACAAGCTATCTACTCGTTGAACCAGCCATTTCACAGTCAAGGCCTCCCGATCTTCCGGCAAAATGAAATCTAACAACATTTTATTCGGCTCGTAAGCAGTCATTCCAGACAAATATGCTAAAGCGCTAAACATTGTTCCTCGTAAATTATCCTGAACTTCTTTATTTATCGTCTTCTTTCGGGCAATTTCCTCCTTTGGGATCCATTCAGATAATTTCAGGAATTCATCAATTCCTGTAAATACTAAAGAACTATTACTCGGATTCACGTGATCATAATACCCTTTAATTGTCACTTTAGTATTAGTTAAATATATAGGTTGTTTCGTCTTTCCAAACCAAAGAAAATATAAATCCGGTACAATTTTTACCGGTCCCATCGAAAAAGTTCCATCATTCCGGACCTCGGCAGACAAAATCGTTTTTCCTTCAATATCCTCTAGCCGTAATTCAAGAGCTTCCAATGTTCTCAATTTCCCCGAAATTTCAAGGTCAGATTGAGCGTACACAGGCAGAGAACCTAGTAACAATATGAATACAATTATCTTAAGCATATCTATTCTATTTTTATAACACATTGAATAATAACCCAAGAAAGAGCTGTGCCAAAAATGTCAAAATATAATTCTTAGAGTATTTTGGCACAGCTTAAACTTTACAACTCCGGCCCTCGAACTATTGCCACAAGATCTATATTATGTACTCTCTTCATGTAATCTATCACAAATTGCCGTTTTTCATGCACTAATGGATATTTAGAAGAAGGACGCAACGCTTCATACTCTTCCTTCGTATAGCGCATCCCCAAATTGATATACTGCAAAAAATTAGTCTGAGGATTTATCTTGGTAACACTTTGTAAATCAGAAAAATTAAATGTAGTATACATTATACCAGGAAATCCTCGTTTCACGTAATAATTATCATCATTCTCATACCCAACCTTATACGTAATTTCCGTCTGATAATCTATTCCCGTATTAAATTCTTCTGGAACCACGATATTACCAACCTCTATCGCTTTTTCAAATATCTCTTTCAAAATAACGCCCCTACACATCAAATAATCCTCGGCAGTCTTAGGACGTACAAGTTGTGCAAATGTCAAGGGATTCACATCTCCCTCAAGACAAGTCACCCAAAAGTCTAAATTATCCGTATAAAAACTCATTTCACTTTTCAATTGCATTGTCCCAAAAGAATATAAGGCATGATAATCATAGACCATATAATAATAAGGGGGCAATACCTTCTGCGTTATCTCGGCATTTAAATAATTAAAAACATGATTCTTAAAGAAATTCGTATAGAATTGAGCCTGCTCATCATTCAAATCTTGCCCGTGAAACTCGGCTGCAAACACTCCTCCCCCAGTCCATGAACGATTGTAATCTCCTTCTTCTATATCTTTATATATCATACACACGCCAAATTCCTCGTTTATCTTAACCAAATCCTCATCCCATGAATTATTACCTTGAGGAAAATCAAAACGAAGAACCATTGTTTTCTCAGAAGGGATAATATCATCCTCGTGATAGCATGCACTTAACAACACGCTACAAAGAAATACATATAATACTATTTTAAACTTATTCATACCTCGTAATTATCTTGGATTCGCTAATGTATTTTGTTCTAAATTCTTATTCTTTTCCAATACTTGTTCCGGTATAGGAAGTGTATAAGAAGGATCTTTTTCTGCTATAACATAAGTTGCCACTTTTTCCCCATTTACCACCCAATCTCTTGAGAAAGAAGGCATACCATAACGACGTAGATCAAACCAACGGAATCCTTCATAACAAAGTTCCAAACGCCGTTCTTGACGAATATAATCAACCAAATCCTGTCCGGTTAATTCCGGCATCGGAGTATAAGTTTCAGGTGTAAAACGATGCTCCCTTAATGTATTTATCGCGGCACGGGCTGTTACCGGATCATTGGATAAAGCTGCTCCTTCAGCCAAATTCAAATAAGCCTCCGCTAAACGAAACGCTACCCCAAATTCTGTCCCACTACTTGGTACATGGGTAGAACTTATCAAATATTTTCCAAAAGTCAAATAGATTGTAGGATCACTATACTCTTTCACAATATAACGTTCTTTACGCAAATCACCACCGACATAACCAGTCAATAAATCGGTAGAAGCGTTAAACATATACCACCGAGGTTGCTTATCTTGCCCTCCAATAATAAACTTATTATACTTCGTAACATCATCAACACTACCATACAACCAAATCGTTTCGCTACAATCGAAAGAAATAAAATTATAATACGGTTCTTTCGCCGTCGGAGCTGGCAATGTATTCAAATCCACCAAAGAAAAACTCCAATCAGAAATCACTTTATCCGCATATTCAGCCGCTTCACTCCATCTCTCCATATGCAAATATACTCGGGATTTCAACAATTGCACCATAGGCAAACTCGTCCTATAATTTTTACTAAACTGACTTGATTCCGGCAAAGAGAGATAGAACTTTTCTGCCTCATTCAAATCCTTTTCAATTTGGGTATACACTTCTTCAACCGTATTACGTGCCGGAAGCGTACTTGTTAGTTCGCTACTAATTTTCAAAGGAACACCTAACGCTTTCTTATTATGGTTATAAGGCTCTCCGAACAAATTTACCAAATTAAAATAGTATAATGCCCGTAAAGCATAAGATTGCGCTTTTACAATCGCTTTTTCTTCATACGTCCCAACCATATCATCAATATAGTCCAATGCTGCATTTGCACCTAAAATAAATTGATAATAAGATTCCCATACATTATAAAATATATTCACTTCTCCCATCAAATAAAACATATCCGGTTGCCAAGAATACAACGCATTGTACCCAGGTAACTGAGCTACCTGATAGGCCGTATAAGGTAAAGATGAACAACAAATATCATCATCCAACATCGTCTGCAAAGAAAACAGGTAACAACTTGATACATTCGGTTGAGGATAAGCATCCCCTAAAAGCATCTCATTCAAAGATACTGCATTCTTGGGAACAAACTCACTTTGAGACTTGGGCTCCAAAAAATCGGAACAAGATGTCACCATCATCAGTAACCCAATAATATATACAACATTTTTATTCATAATTTTCTTATTTTAAAATCCAATATTTATACCTGCTGAAAATGTTCGAGGCATAACGCTGTTATCAACCTCCGGATCGAAACCATTAAAACGTTTACTAGCTATCACGAAAATATTATTTACCGTAGCATTCACAGAAATTGAATTAACCCCGATTTTTTGACACAACCGGCGTTCCACGTTCCAAGCTAAACTAATTTGACGACACCGCAAGAAAGAGGCATTCACAACCATGTAATCAGATTGTTCCCAAGCAGCAATATAATCTTGAGGCTGACCATCCGGTCGAGTAAAACTATAATTCAATCCTTTTATTAAAGCCGGAATATCAGTTACTTTTTCGTCTCCCGGTTTTTTCCAACGTTTGGCAACATCCTTATTTACATTAGTTTCCGGATTCGGAAGTTTAGTTCCTCCTGTAAAATTAGCATAAGGAGAAGGTAAACGTTTTTTACCACCCAAAAGTAATGCAAATGAAGAATTCAAGTTCAATGATTTATAACGAATTCCCAAATTAAGTCCTCCTGTAAAATAAGGATCTTTCTGCCCAGAATACACCAAAAAAGTTGTTGGATCTATCTTAGAATCCCGTTCTTCTTCCGGCACATCCATCAAATTAAACATCGGTCGTCCATCCTCCGGATTCAAACCGGCATAAGAGAATGACCACATGGCTCCAAGTGGATAACCTTTTTTCAAAACCATATTACTTGTTCCACCCAGATAATTATTAATCGTCACATTTTCAATTGGTTTACCTGTCGTATTCCAGTTTTTTGAAGAGTTTATACTTACGCTTACTCCAAAATTTTTCCTATTAACCGGAGTAAAATTCACTACAACTTCGAGTCCCTTATTATAGATAATACCTCCATTCACTTCCATTGATTTCACTCCAAATTCATAAGACAAATCTTGAGTAACAACAGCATTTGACCTTCTCCGATAATAGTCAATATTTACATTCACAGCATTAAATAAACCTAATTCCAAACCAAAATTCCATGTATGAGTGCGTTCCCATGATAATTCCGGATTAGGGATACGCAATATAGTAGCCTGATACTGATTATAAGTCGTGGCCACACCTCCTTGTTTCAATATCAACTCAGGACTTAACCTCACCAACGCATTACCTTGGATACCATAAGTCGCCTTAAAATTCAGGTTATGAATAAAGCGAGATATATTTTCCATAAAAGGTTCGCTAGAAACTCTCCAAGAAAAACCAAAAGAATAGGTTGGATCCACACGATTGTTCACATCTTGCCCAAAACGATTAGAAGCATCATTACGCACATTCACGTTCAAAACATAGCGATTCTTTAATGAATAAGCCAATGTTGCAAATACAGAAAAGAAATTATCCGTTTTATTCGTTTTATTCCAACGCCCAGAATATAATACATCAAAGATTCCTAAATTAGTCGGTTTTGCTGCTCCAATAGGTTCCAATTTATCAATTGTAGTTGGCTTCATAATTTTCTCCCCTCGATCAGGAACATATCCCCAAACCGTGTTTCCGATACTTTCATTCTTGGCAGAACGAACTTCAATACCGATCAATGCATTTAAACGATGATCTTCATTAAAGGATTTAGAAATCAACAACTTATTTTGGATATTATATGAATCTTGAACGGCATCCGTGGTAAACAAATCACCTCCAAAAGGAAGTAAAGCAGCCTTAAATTCAGCACTCCCCGGCTCCACCGTATTAAAATCATAACCTCTATACTCATTAGCCACGGCAAAAGTTCGTTCTGAACGATAAACAGAACTTGTATTCATCGACCGATTATACCCTCCCGTAAATTGATATTTTAACCAATCCGTAATATCCCAAGAAAAGTCCAAGGATGCTGCAAGATGAGAAGCCTCTGAAGTTGATCCACTATTGGCGATCTCATTCAAAATATTATATCCTAAAGATTCTGTACTTGTATTATAGCGATATGATGCTTTTTTACGATAAAAAGAGTACTCTCCATTCTCATCATAAGCCTCAATTGCCCGACTTGTAGATGTTGCATATCCTAAAGGATTAACCCCGTTTGCAAATCCTTTATTAGTAGTAACAGAACCATTCATACTTACAGTGGCTCTCATTTTAGGATGTAATTGCATTCCAACAGAAACACGTCCACTCATTCTCTTACTACTATTACCTATTTCTTGTCCGTCAGCTTGATTAAATCCAACAGAAGCAACATAATTAAATTTAGAGGTTCCACCGGAAACACTTAAATTATGACTATGACTAAAAGCAACACGAGTTAACAGTTTCAACCAATTTGTATTTACTTTTTCTAACTGTTCCTTACGATCTAGAAACTCATCCTGCGATATTTCCCCTGCCAGGTACATACGCATAGCACCTTCATAAGTATAAGGTTGCTTATAAGGTTCTTCCAGATAAAATACCCCATCATTAAAAGCTTCTTCCGACAACTGGATTCTCTCTTTAGAATTCATCAGATTAAATTGTCCGTAATTGGGACGAGTTCCCACGGAGAAATTTCCAGAATAATTTATTGACAAACGATCGGCCTTTCCTTTTTTAGTCGTGACCACGATAACACCATTAGAAGCTTTTGAACCATAAATTGCGGTTGCAGAAGCATCCTTTAAAACAGTAATAGTCTCTATGTCTTGAGGATTCAACCAAGAAATCTGGTTCCCCAAAATAGTTTCCAAGTCAGT
>DYVS01000125.1:0-22478 GCA_020743075.1 Butyricimonas virosa
GGTTATAACCGTTGCGTTCCTTACGTTCTCTGATGGCGAAAGAACCCAGTTCCAACAAGGATATTTTTTCACCTTTTTTCAACGTTTCAGCCATGGCCCCGATCACAGCGTTTACAGCTTTAGCCGCTTCAACTTTACTGGTTCCGTTTTTTTCAGCTACTTTTTCAATTAATTCTCGTTTGTTCATTGTAAATGGTTTTAAATTAATAAATAGAGTTTATTGCCACATATCACGAAACCGCACCCGGTGAATAATCACCAGATGCGGCTCGAATTCTAATTGTATTTTTGTCCCATTCATTCGCACGTTTTAAATTCATACTATACAAGCGGCATCTCGCTCGCTCAACAGTACAAATATGAAGTATATTCTTCACAATTTTGTGCTACATTCAGGGTATCAACAATATACTAACTTTCTAATATCGTACTATATTTTACATTTTAATTTATTTTGTGCAACAAACAATTCTAATCCCCGACCATTATTTCACTAATCGAAACGATAACAAAAATACATTTTCAAAAACTGCACCAGCCTAAATACACAATCCCTCGACGATTTCTCGTTGCGTTTTAAAGAACTTAATACGTTGCATCTCTCCACTCTGGGATATTAACGTGGAAAACTTCTTCAACGAATGAATCCATTCTTTCACACTATTAAAAACTTGCTCGTCACGCGTTGCAAAAGAATTGATCGCAAAAACTCGTACTAGACTGATATGGTAGGCAGAAGAGGCTATATAACTATAGGTGGCCTCGAAGTTTATATTAGATATATATATACAAACCTCCCGTCCCGTTTTGAACGTCCCTCTCGTGGCAATCTCTTCCAGCTCATTAAGTAACTGGAGCAATTCCTTTTTCAATTTCTGAACATATTCTTGAGAGATTAAGTGTACACTGGCAAAATACTTGATGTCATTGATCAGGTAAATGAACAATTTATTATCCCATATATATTCCGTGTGCTGGAACTCCTGAGACTCCCTCACAAACTCCCGCTGTTTTTCCAGCAATTTGTCCACGATTTCGATGTCCTCGAAATGCTTCTCTATATCAATCTTCTCAAACTGATATATCCACTTGAACATTCTGAATTTAGACAAGAGCTCATACTTTAAATAAAAAGTCTGGGGAATCATGTTCGAGGAAGTACAAAGTTCCGATGACGGATCATGGTTCAAATCCCTAAAAATTTTCACGTAATTGTCCACGATAGAATAATAGGTCTCCAACGGATCGGTCTGACGTATAATGTTCAGATCAAATATAGCATTCGAATACACATTCGTCCCGGCCAGTTTGTCCAGCGATACTCCCATTTTTTGGGAGATCATAGCAGCCTCTGCCAACGTAAAGGGCACTTCCCCCCGTAATCTACGATACACGGCTTCTTTCCCTAAATATAACATATCTATTAGCGTATTCGCCAAATTAGTACCATTCGGTAATTTTTCATTCATAGCTTTGATTAACTCGCTATTGTAATTATAAGTTGTCATGATTTGAATTTTGATTAATACAACTATTTGATTTATTATACGAGTCTTTATTTATTTCTGTTGCGAAATACGAAATAAATATCTCACAAATTTAATAAAAATCTCGGAAAACAAGTCAAAACAAAAATGTAATTCCTTCATTAGAAAAGATTTACTCCGAAAATACACCTTTATGGTCACCAATCCAAACGTTCCATCTGATACTTTTGTAATAACAAAAAAACAAAGCAAGCAGGGATATGATGAGGAAAGTAATAATCGTAGCAGGTCTGATTCTATTTATGGTGATTGGCAGGTCTCACGGACAAGAAAAAGAGTTTTACAACGCACCTCTACTAGGAGTGAAAACCAACACTCTTTACTGGTTGACAACCACGATTAACATCGGGGCAGAAATCGGCCTGGGTAAAAACACAACGATAGATTTACTAGGAACTTATAACCCCTGGAGTTTTGGAGATAACAAAAAAATAAAGCATTGGTTGGTACAACCGGAGTTTCGCTACTGGACCTGCGAACGCTTCAATGGCCATTTCTGGGGATTACACGCTTTTTACGGCGAGTTTAACATGGGCGGAATCAAGATGCTTGGATTAAGAAAATACCGTTACGAGGGGACCCTTTACGGGGCCGGTATCGCATACGGGCACCAATGGATTATCGGGAAGCGATGGAACCTGGAAACCACGATCGGGGTAGGCTATGCACGAATCGAATATGACAAATATGAATACCAAACCCGTGGACCGTATATTAAAAAGGGGACGAAAGATTATATCGGCCCCACGAAAGTAGGGATCAATTTTATATATATTATAAAATAAGTAAGGTGATGAAAAGAGCGTTTATATATACCATATTCTTGTTGACAGCCGGAGTGTTCTTCACGGAACTCAAAGCTCAGGAAGTATATTTGGGAGAGGTGAAAATTATACAAAATCGTTTCGAGCAGCGGGGAGACAGCGTTTATATCGAAATGAACATGAATTTGAACGGTTTACCTGTACATAAAAACCAGTCTTTCATCCTGACCCCGGTGGTTGAAACCGAAAAAGCATCCGAGGAACTCCCGTCAATCGTGATTAACGGGAAAAGACGGGAAAAAGCCTATCAACGGTCATTGGCTTTCAATCACGGGCGTCCTCCTTTCCCGATCTACACGACGGTCATCGTTAACCAATGGAGCCGGGAAAGAATCGCCTATAACGTGGTCATTCCTTACGAAACGTGGATGAAAGACGCAAAACTGAATTTACGGGAAAACTTCTGTGAATGTGGCGGGGAAAAACATCTGATTTCCATCAAGATGCTAGCACAAACCATCAAGTTGGAAAACCAAGAGGATACGATCGTAGAGATGGTTTCGATCAAGAAAGAAGAAGACGAAAAAAACACATACTACAAAGAAGGTTCAGCATACCTGGATTTTCCACTAAACCAAACTCATATTCTCCCGGATTTCAGAGGAAATCAGAAGGAACTGGACAAAATAAGGGGAATTCTTGATTCCATCACGAGCAATCCCGACTACGAGATCACGGGAATTTACCTCACCGGCTACGCATCACCAGAGGGATCTTACGCACAGAACGAGGTGTTATCCAGAGATCGCACAAGAGCGCTAAGAGATTACTTGCGCTGCAGGTATTCATTCCCGGCAAACCTTTATCACGTGGATTGGCGAGGAGAAGACTGGATCGGGTTAAAGAGATTGATTCTCCTGTACGGAATGCCAAATGAAGAGCAAGTACTATCGATTATGGACAACTATAACGTGTTTGAAGGAAGAGAAAAACGCCTCATGGATTTGAACAACGGGAAACCCTACAGGTACATGATGAAACATTTCTTCCCGGAATTGAGACGAGTGGATTACAAAATCACATACAAGATAATTAAATAAAAGCTATAACTAAACCAAGCTAAAAATAATTCCTGAATGCCCCCCGGTATAACAAACGCCGATCCCCACATACACCTCTTACCGGGGGCATTCTTCTAAAAAATTAAAGGGCTATCCTTGAATGCCCCCCGGTTGTAACAAACGCCGATCCTCACATACACCTTCTTAACCGGGGGCATTCTTCTAAAAAAATTAAAGGGCTATCCTTGAATACCCTTCGGTTGTAACAAACGCCGATCCTCACATACACCTTCTTAACCAAGGGTATTCATTTACAAGGGCTGATCATTGATCAGCCCTTTTTTCATTCATTCCAAACTTTAAACCTCCCCTATTTCCAGCACACAAGGACAATGATCCGAGTGATACACCTCCGGCAAGATATAAGCATCTTTCAATCGAGACTTGAGGCTCTCACTCGCCATACAATAATCAATACGCCATCCCTTGTTATTTGCCCGGGCGTTAAACCGGTAACTCCACCAGGAATATTTCCCGGCCTCCTCGGGGTGGAAGTAACGGAACGTATCAATAAAACCAGTATCGATAAATCCCCCAATCCATTCCCGTTCTTCCGGTAAGAAGCCGCTATTCGTGGCATTCCGCACCGGATCGTGAATATCTATCGGTCGGTGACATATGTTGTAGTCTCCGCACAAGATCAGATTCGGCCGTACTTTCTTCAACTCCCCAATATAATGTTGAAAATCCTCCAACCATTTCATCTTAAATGCTTGCCGAGCGTCGCCGGTAGTCCCGGACGGATGGTACACACTCACCACAGAAAGATCACCGTAATCGGCACGGATAAAACGCCCCTCGTCGTCATAAGCCGGAATACCCATCCCGTACTCCACGTGATCGGGTTCCACACGAGTTAAGATGGCAACCCCGCTATACCCCTTTTTCTTGGCAGAAAAGAAGTATGATCTGTAGCCTAACGCCTCAAATTCCAGTGTAGGTATTTGATCTAGCTGAGCCTTCGTTTCCTGTAAACACACAACATCCGGTTGTTCTTCCTCCAACCATTGTGTAAAACCTTTTGACAAGGCGGCCCTCAACCCATTCACGTTATAAGTTATAATTTTCATACCGATTCGTTTTACAATTTGCCTCAAACTTACAAAAAAGAAGTGAACCCCAAAAGCCAGAAATAACTTTTAGGGTTCACTTCACACGTGGTAAATCTATTCCAAATATTTACGAGACAGGGGATGTAATTGCTCATCCAACTCGTACAACTGGGGGATTCCCGTCGGTATCTCCAGTTTGACAATCTCCTCGTCACTGATGTCATCCAGATACTTGATTAACGCCCGCAGACTATTCCCGTGGGCCGTTACCAAGACGGTCTTCCCCGAAAGCAATGAAGGTGCGATATAATCCTGCCAAAACGGGAGAACTCGCGTGATCGTCAATGCCAACGATTCCCCCAAAGGAAGAACGGCCGGATCAACCTCCCTATACTTATCCTCGAAAACAGCACAACGGGAATCATCCGGCTCCAACAATGGTGGTGTCACATCAAAACTCCTTCGCCATATATGAACCTGCTCCTCCCCGTATTTCTTTGCCGTCTCCGCTTTATTTAATCCCTGTAATGCCCCGTAATGTCGCTCGTTCAAACGCCAGTGATGAACTTCGGGGACCCACACCCGATCGGCAACTTCTGCCAAAATATGCTGCGTACGAATCGCACGTTTCAACACGGAAGAATAAGCCACATCAAAGAAAAGATCATGTTTCTTAATCAGCTCTCCCGCCCGACGTGCTTCCTGTTCGCCCCGTTCACTCAAGTCGACATCCGTCCACCCGGTAAACCTGTTTTCCTTGTTCCAAACACTCTCCCCATGCCGTACCAATATCAACTTGTACATAACGTTTCTTATTAATTAATTGTTGATAGAGTATACGCAAACGGGAAGATAAAGGTTTGTAAAGGTCAGAAAATCCGAAGCCTCCCTCACATTATAGACCTTATAAACTTTCTTTCAATAGTAATTCCTCAAAATCGGCTTGATACAAATGCCCACTCGCACCATCGACACGTAACGATCATACTCCAGAAGATTCTCCGCATACCCGTTATAATACTGCAAAAAGAAATACTCGTTAGCCTTCGGTAAAGGCTTGAAATTGATCTCCAACGTCGTGTTCATATTGATAAACTTCCGACGGGGATTAATCACGGCAGAACACCATAGACGCTCGTCAGCACTTTGGTAGTTAAACGCAATAAATCCGTATCCTTTATACTTCAACAAATCGGGATTTCCTTCCTTATCAACCCATCCCGCCCACAATTTCAACTGGGTAGAAAAACGATAATCAATAAACCACGATCCCGAAAGAGAAATGTAATTCCAACTACGAGAAGCCAGCGAATCCCGACCGTTCGACTCATGTTCAAAAGAAAGGACCGCCACTCCCATCAATTGATTACGGTAAATCAACGCTTTACTCAAACTAATACCCGGGTTAAAATTATTATCCAGAAATGGACTGGACTTCCCGTAAATGTCCCAAAACGAACGCTGCGTGTAAGTCAAATACAAGAAGGTTCTGAAAGGTAAAATACTCTTCGTCAGACGTTGCCGGATACTGATCTGAAATTTGGCATCCGCACTATGTTTATCAATCTTCCGGTTCGTGGGCACCCCGGTAACAAAATAGTTATCCCGGAAAATACCAAAACTCGGCGTGTTATCAAATAACTCCAATGCGGTCTGCTTATCAACAATCACGGAACCGCCTTTTCTCTGCTTGCTTATCTCCTCCCGTTCCTGCAATATCTTTTTCTCTTCTTCTGTCTGTGCCTGCAACAACAGAGGCGTAAACATACAAAAAAATAAAAGAATAAAAGCTTTCCCAACCTTCTTTTTCATACGTTTATGACTTTCTTTTACTGAACAACGAAACAATCGCCAGTAAAACAATCGCTCCCACGGTCGCCGTGATCAAACTCCCGACAACACCTGCCGTCCATATTCCCATGAGGCCGAAAAGCCAACCTCCCAACACTCCGCCGATAATACCCACAATCAGGTTTACCAACAATCCCATTCCTCCTCCCCGGACAATCTTTCCTGCCAAATACCCGGCAAAAATACCGATCAAAATATACCATATAAACATCATAACTTATAAAATTTAGGTTAATCTATCTATTTAAACTTAATAGAGCCCCAAAAAGTTATAATTCCGTGCATAAAAAATTCATAAAGTTTATAAGAACCATGTATCCTATAAACTTTATGAACTTTATATACCTTATAAACTTTATTCTGGTAAAGTCAAAAATAATCCCATCACCCAGTAAACAAGACCGGACATCACGATGGTTGCCGGAATCGTAAAAATCCAGGCGGCCACAATATTCGTGGCAGTAGCCCATCGAACAGAAGCAACCCCTTTCGTGATTCCAACCCCGATAATAGAGCCGGTAATCGTGTGAGTCGTACTCACGGGAATCCCCAGTACGGCTGTTCCCATCAATGTCAAAGCTCCGGAAGTCTCGGCACAGAATCCCTGCACGGGTTTCAATCGGGCCAACCCGTCCCCCAAAGTCTTGATCACCTTCTTCCCCCCGATAATCGTACCTAAAGCGATCACCGAGTAACAAGTAACAATCAACCAAGCGGGAACATGAAACTCCCCTGTATTCTCGTACAAGTAATCACTCACGAAAGTATTACTTCCAGCTACACTATATAACAGGATAGCAATGATACCCATCGTTTTCTGCGCATCGTTTGCACCATGTCCCAAACTGAATATAGCGGAAGAAAACAACTGCAATCCCTTAAACAGCCCTTCCACTTTCATCGGGTGTTTTTTATGAAACACAAGCATTGTGAGACACATCATGAAGAATCCCAATATCATACCGATCAAAGGGGACAGCACGATAAAGATGGCAATTTTAAATATCCCGGAAGCAACCAGAGCGTCACCCCCGAACGTGAACCATACCGGACCGATCAATCCCCCGATCAAAGCGTGGGACACACTGATCGGCATACCGAAATGAGTACACAACCAAACCCAGATCACCGAACCGATTAAAGCTGCCAGAATAAGATATTCATTGATCTTCGAGGGATCCACGATTCCTTCGCCCATCGTGTGAGCCACGCTCACCCCAAAAATAAAGATAGCGGCAAAGTTCCAGAATGCTGCCCAGCAAACAGCCATCGTAGGAGAAAATACACGTGTCGCCACAATCGTAGCGATCGAATTGGCCGCATCATTCATTCCGTTCAAAAAGTCGAAAAGAAGAGCGATCACAATAGCTAAAAGAACAATTGTTAACATAGCGATCAGGCAAATTTAATAATAATACCTCTCACAATATCACCCACGTCCTTTGCCCGGTCGGTAGCATCTTCCAACACCTGACCGATATTCTTCAGTTTCACGAGTTCGATAGCGTCTTTCTCGTTCGCAAAAACATCACTCATAAATTGTTCATACAAATCATCCACGTCATGTTCGATCTTTTTGATACGAACACATTTCTCGTTAATCTCTTGAGGTTTCTTCTGAATATACTCCAGCCCATTCATAATATCCTTCAAGATACGAGCATCTTCCACGATACATTGCCCCATCGCAATTAACAGCTGGTTCACACTCTTCGGACGATACATCAACATTCGTTTTGCAGCATCATGAATAAAATCAAGAAACGTGTCCATACGGCCACTCAACAGATTAATATCCTCGCGATCGAAGGGTGTAACAAACGTCTTGTTCAATTCCTCGTACAACTTAGCCGTGATCATATCTCCACTATGCTCGTACTCCTTGATGTCCTTGTACAGCGCTTTCTGTTTTTCAGGGTCTTGCTCTTGTAATAACTCCACCAAAAGCTTGGCTGCGGCCTCGATATTAGCGGCTTGCTCGATATACAAAGGGTAAAACTTTTTTTCCTTTACCACAAATAATTGAAGAAATCGGTCTATTTTCATATTTTTTATTGATTAGCACACAAATGTAGTATCCCTGCGCGGATATGTATGTTAAAAATCAAAAAATATACAATCTTTTTTTCCACATATTTAAACCCGAGCAATAGAAAGAAAACACGTGAAAAGTACTAGTGTAGTCCCTAACCAAAGGCGTTCTGCCAATACAGGAGAGATTCCACCCAAATGATACTCCAAGGCATCATGACCGCACTCCGCAAGACAATCTCCACACAAAGTACAGTTGATTGCCGGACGCCCTTTCAGCACGTCTACTTTCGACAGAGCCCCGTACCGACACACCCGCGTACAAGCCATGCAATGTCGGCAACGATCGTTCAGACGCAATCGCCACGGAGACACTTGTTTCAAATACATAACCAACGTCCCCGCCGGACAATAGGAAGAGCAATGCATGGCAACATGAAGCCTTTTAGACATGAACCCAATTATCATGATTCCCACGATCCCGGCAAAAGCCGCAATCCCCGTGGAATATATCACCGGAATCCCGAAACCTCTCAACGCGGAAGCGACACCTATAAATACAAACAATACCGTCCAACGCATTCGGGTCCTCATTTTAGAAGAAAGAGCCTCCCGTTTTCCATTCTTTCCCGCTGCCAGACTATCCCACGCCCCGAAATAACAGAGCTGGCTGCACCACGCACCTCCGGACAAAAGAATCGTTACGAGAAACAAAAACGGCATGAATGACACCTCTCCCCGGTAAAATACCCCCGCCGGGATCAGTCCGGGTATGGGGAAATGGAGTTTTCCTGACATCAGAAACACACTATCCACGAAAATCCCTAAAAATAACTGACTAAAGAACACAATCGAGAAGAGCAGCCAAATACGTCTCCGCCACACGCCTCGTCGTTTCCGGTCGAACATCTGCAAATATAGCCATCCACCGAAAAGAGCAGCCAGCACAATTTGAATCCATCCTCCGCCCGGCAACAATCTCTCCCCCAACAGCAACGGTGGTTTCACGACAACCTGTACCACGGAAAGCAACATTCCCGCAACAATCGTTGTGAGTATCGCCCCCAACACGGCCCCTTTTTGAATGTTGATTTTTTTTCTCATATCCACACAAAGATAATTGATATTTATTCATCCAAATCAAAAATCATTAACTTTGCTCCTGCAAAAATAAACATCATGTCAGACATTCCTGTCCTAATATCGGATTTGGCGATTATCTTATTTTCCGCCGGATTGATAACCATTCTCTTTAAATGGCTAAAACAACCTGTCGTGCTGGGCTATATCGTGGCAGGTATTATCGCAGGCCCCTACACATTTGGCGGCCCCATGATCACGGATGCCGAGAATATTCATATCTGGGCTGACATCGGGGTCATTTTCCTCCTGTTTGCCTTGGGACTTGATTTTAGTTTCAAGAAACTCATGAACATCGGGGGAACAGCCATGATCAGCGCCCTTACCATCGTGGGTGCCATGATGATGCTAGGCTACATTACCGGGCTGTCACTCGGATGGGGGCACATGAATAGCCTTTTCCTTGGAGGAATGCTCTCGATGTCATCCACCACCATCATTTTCAAGGCGTTTGACGACATGGGTCTCCGCAATCAGCGTTTCGCAGGAGTCGTCTTCGGAATTCTTGTCGTGGAAGACCTCTTCGCCGTAGTCCTCATGGTATTACTTTCCACGTTAGCCGTCAGCAAACACTTTGAAGGTATGGAAATGGTCGATAGCATCCTTAAACTTATCGCCTTCCTCGTTTTCTGGTCTATTACCGGGATATTCCTAATTCCAACCTTTCTGAAAAAAACGAAACAATGGCTCAACGGGGAAACTTTATTAGTCGTATCACTCGGACTCTGTCTCGGCATGGTTCTACTTGCCGTGAAAGCCGGGTTTTCCTCCGCACTAGGGGCTTTCGTCATGGGGTCCATCCTGGCGGAAACCATCGAGGCCGAGAACATCGAACACCTCATTAAACCCGTGAAAGATCTTTTCGGGGCGATCTTTTTCGTCTCGGTCGGGATGATGATCGATCCCGCCATGCTCGTCGAGTACTGGTTCCCGATATTACTGATCACTGTGGTCGTTATGGCCGGACAAATCACGTTTGCCGCATCCGGAATTCTCTTGTCCGGACAAAGCCTCCGAATTGCCATCCAATCGGGATTCTCGTTAGCACAGATCGGCGAATTCGCCTTTATCATCGCAAGTCTCGGTATGACCCTGCACGTGACGGATAAATTTCTCTACCCCATCGTGGTCACCGTCTCCGTCATCACCACCTTTTTCACGCCTTACATGATCCGTCTGGCAGAGCCCACCTACCAGTTCGTAACCAAACACCTGCCCACGCCCTGGATTCATTTCCTTGACAGGTATAGCACGGGGACGAACACCATCCGCCATAAAAGTACGTGGCACCGGCTGCTGAAAGCATTATGCCGCATAGTGATCACCTACACCATTCTGTCTGTCTTCACCATAGCTCTTTTCCTGCAATATCTGACCCCGCTAATCCGTAAGGAACTCCCCGGTATACAGGGTAGCCTTGTCAGCGCTGTTGCCATCCTGCTACTCATTTCCCCCTTCCTACGGGCTATCATGATGAAAAAGAACCATTCGGAAGAATTCCAACAATTATGGAGTGATAGTAAATACAACCGGGGACCACTCGTATCCCTCATCGTTCTACGGGTAGCACTCTGCATCGGGATTGTGATGTTCGTCATATCCAGCCTCGTGAACGTCGCTGCCGGCCTCCTGCTCGTGATCGCCACCGCAGTCATTCTGTTCTTCATCTATTCCAAACGGTTAAAAAAATACTCCATACAACTGGAACGCCGTTTTCTGCGCAACTTCACGGCCCGACAACAGGAACAAGAACGCAAGTCTCCTATCAAGCAACGTTTTGTCAAACATTTACTTGACCGGGATCTCCACCTCGCCGACTTTGAAGTATCGCAATCCTCTCCCAGCGTCGGCAAAACGCTAAAGGAATTGAATTTCCGCCAGACCTGTGGGGTCAGCGTGGTAACAATCATCCGGGGAGAAGAACGAATAAACATCCCTGGTGGGGAAGAACGCCTGTATCCTTTCGATCACATCATCGTGGCCGCCACGGACAAAGAAATCAACGTCTTCCGTGAGTTTGTCGAAAACCGCGTAGAAAAACGGAAACATGAACTTGAACAACAGCGCCCCCCGGAAGTCAGCCTGGAACAATTCACCATTGAGGCTAACACACCACTCGTGGGACGCACCATCCGGGAATCCGGCATACGTGATAAAGCCGCCTGCCTCGTCATCGGCATCGAACGCAACGGCACCTCCACCATGAACCCCACCCCGGACACCACCTTCGAGACCGGTGACGTGGTTTGGATCGTCGGTGAAAAAGACAAATTACTCCATCTAGCTGCGGGAGAAACAATTTAACAATTGAAAATGGAAAATGGAGAATTGAAAATGAAGAAAAGTTTATAGTTTAGAATTTAAAATGGAATCAAAAAGACATCTCCCCCGCCCCGTGTGGCTGGAAATTTAAAATCTAAAATTTAAAATTACATCATTCTATCTCCAATCCGAACAAAGCTTTCAACTCACTCACAGCAGGATTAATCTGGACAAAATGATCGAATTTATCCTTAGCCGTAAAAAGCCGTCTTTTTTCCTCGCCATTTTCCGGTTCCATGTAAACTTGAACATTCAAGGTAATAAAACCATTATTCAGCCTTTTAGCAAGAAACGAGAGCAAGTAAGGATGTATATCCGTCACCTTAGATAACAAAAAGTCATTATCAACCTCAAGCGTGATGACAAACCCTTGCACTTTTGGAGTGTGAGAAGTCAAGGCAATCTTTACGGCCGTATCCTCCTGCGAAGTTGCAACATAAGTTTCCAACGCAGAAGTCACATCTGCCACCGTAAATTCACTTTGCGCCTTTACCCGGTTATCCTCAACTTTTGCCCCTCCCTCTTCCCGCTGGATCTGCAGGTTCTCCCGAGTCTCCGCCATGGCCATTTTCAATTTAAAGGAATGTGGCGGTTCTACCTTATAAGTATTCGTTTTTCCGGCAGGGACAGAAGGCTTTTCCCCAGCAACCGGAGCCGTTGTTCCACCACCCGATTGCTGGAATTTCCCGTTAAAATCAGCAATCTTCAATAGCCCGGTAAACTCCTCTATGCTAAGGCTTTTTTTTTTAGTTCATTAATTTGGCATAACTTGATCAAGGTAAGTTCCACGCATAAACGTTTCTCCACACGCATTTTATACTGCATCTCGCATTGCTCGATCACTTTCAAAGCATCAAATATGAATTCGGAAGTTATAGTTTTCGCCTGTTTTAAATAACGTTCCTTGATGGATGCACTCACTTCCAATAATTGCACCGTAACCTCTTCTTTAGCAACCAATAAATCACGGAAATGACGCCCCAACCCGGAAACCAAATTACCTGCATCAAAACCTTTCTCCATAATCTCGTTAAAAAGCAAGAATGTTTCGGCTACTTTACCATCGTGGAATAAATCTGTCAACTTAAAATAGTAATCATAATCCAACACGTTCAGATTCTCGATCACCTTATCATAGGTCAAATCCTTCCCGCAGAAACTTACGACTTGATCAAAGATCGACAAAGCGTCACGCATGGCCCCGTCAGCTTTCTGCGCAATCACGTTCAACGCCTCTTCCTCCGCCTGTACACCTTCTTTAGCTGCAATTCGTTTCAGATGCTCGATCGTGTCGGGTACTTTTATCCGGTTAAAATCGTAAATCTGACAACGTGACAAGATCGTCGGTAATATTTTATGCTTCTCGGTTGTTGCCAGAATAAAAATAGCATGGGCAGGCGGCTCTTCCAATGTTTTCAAGAAAGCGTTGAAAGCCGAGGCACTCAACATATGCACCTCATCAATAATATACACGCTGTATTTCCCCACCTGCGGCAATATCCGCACCTGATCAACCAAACCCCGAATATCATCCACGCTATTGTTAGAGGCAGCATCCAACTCGTGAATATTCAACGAACGTCCGCTATTAAACGCCTTGCACGACTCACACTCATTACAAGGTTCGGCATTCGGTTGTAGATTCATACAATTAATCGTTTTGGCAAATATACGGGCACAAGTTGTTTTGCCCACTCCACGGGGTCCACAGAACAAATAAGCCTGAGCCAGTTGCTTATTAAGAATTGCATTCCTCAACGTGGATGTAATCGAGTGCTGCCCGATCACCGTGTCGAAACTTGCAGGTCTGTATTTACGTGCCGAAACAATAAAATTTTCCATGATAATCTATTACAGGTTGTTACCCGGCACGAGTAAAAATCGTACCGGATTACAAATTTACAAAGTAAAATGATTTATCACGCCACAAAACCCAATAATTTTTCTTATATCTTTTCCAAATCCGTTTTAGCAATCCACCCCTCGTTTCCATCGGCCAAACGAACGTTGTACCAATCTCCTAGAGTTCCGATAACCTGTACCTTCAATCCTTCATGAATCACGAACAATTCGGTCCCGCTATTATCCGGAGCCCCGCGTACCACCACGCTGGGAGTCATGATAATACCACTATCCCTGTCAGTCACCCGGTGATATTGTTTCAAAGCGAAGAAAATAGTCATCACGGACACCAGCAGCATGATGATCCCCAGGGTAAACCAACTTTTCTTTAAAGATATAGATGTCGCATGGAAGAACAATGCTGCCATAATCAGAAATCCTATAAACAGAATAACAGACACGTACGCCCATTGATCAGCCGTGAAAGCGGTCACGAAAGCATTATACCAACGTACAAGGAAAAGTTCCGGTAATACCTTGATATTGTCAACTGTGGCCTTTTGCGCCATCGTCAGGTTATATTTTATATCATGATCACCCGGATGCAACAATAAAGCACGTTCGTAATTCAATATGGCTTTCGCAATCTCCCCTTGCTTGTAATAACAGTTTCCCAAATTGTAATACACGGTTGCGGACTCCATGTCATCGGACAACATCTCGTTATACAAATCAATCGCTTTCTGATAGTCGCCTTCCTGGTACATTTTAGTTGCCTCCTCCGCCAGCGTCTTTACATCAGTAGCATAGGTCATCACACCGGATAAGAGCAACATCAATATTATATATATCCTTTTCATTCTTTTCAACTTTTAGTTTTTAACCTTAGTTTTTAGCTTCTAACTTTTAGCTTTTAGCTTTCATATCGCTTTATCCAATTTCGTGATAATAGATATACTATCCTTGTACACGTTATCCATCTCTTCTCCTTGATTAGCACCCGGGGCATAACGAGCGTACTCACAATTATCGAGCACCTCAATAAAGCTCTGAATTAACGTCGCATCTGCCCCCCGACGAGTCAAATGATCACTGATATTGTCCCGATTCAATTCTGATGCGGCTATGTTCAATTTATAACTTACATACCCCCATAAAGCGTTCAATGTCTCTTGATAGAATAGCTCGGAATTTCCGGCTTTCATCGCGACAGAGGCTGCTCGCAAACGTTTCTGAGCCATTTTGTTCGCCGTTTTACTCTTCACCCGTACCAAATCAGCATTTGCCTTGATCCGGCGACGATTAAGAATCATCCCGACCACGAAAAGTACAAAAGGAATCAAGAAACTCAACCAGTATTCCATCGTGGCGAAATACAACACGCCCTTCGGACGGAGATCGTTCTTGTGTGTCTTGATATAGCGAATATCCTGTCCCAACATCCTGACATCTTCTTTCTTGAATGACTGTAAGGCTGCCTCCCCAGATCCTTGACTGGATTCATTTCCTTTTTCAACCCGAACAGAATACTCCTTTCCCTTCAACATCTTATAAGCCCCGGCTTGCGGGTCAAAATAGGAATATTGCACGGCTGGAATCTTGTAATCTCCTGCATAACGAGGAATCACGAGATATTCAAAAGTAACGGTTCCGGATGTTCCGTTTATATCCTTGGTCACTTTCGGATCGTACACGTCAAAATCATGCGGGAAAGTGATTTTCGGAGCCTCTAACAATTTCATGTTTCCATTCCCGCGTAATACCACCTTATACGTCAAAGCATCATTCGCTTTCAAAGTGTCGGTTGACATAGAGGTCGTCATGGCAAGAGTTCCCACCATTCCGCTAAACCCTAAAGGCTTTCCAGTTTCGGGTAAAGGTTTCACGGTAATTTTCACGGGTTTACTCTTGCAGAGTACTCGAACATCACGGGAATTCCCGAAAAAGTCATCAAAGATACTTCCACCACGACTCCCCACCCGTTGGCGGACAAGACAATACAACTCGTAAGGCTCTATCGTTAACGTCCCGGCATGTTGCGGGAAAAGAATCGTTTTTTGTAACACGCCCACCCGATCATATATTTTCCCGTTATATTCCTCACGTTCCAAATGGATCTGGGGAATCTTCACGTCTTCTGTCAGGAACCCGTCAAAAGGCGGGATCTTCTTCCCTTGCACATCAACCAGATTTACCCGGGCATATACTTTTAACGTGGCAGTCAAACTCTCACCCACGTAAAGCGTGTTACGGCTCACTTCCATTCGCAGGAACAAATCATCATCCGTAATCGAAGCACTTCCCCGACTTTCAGAAACATCCCCGGAACTTTGGGTATTATTCCGAGGTTTCCCGGAACCTTTGATCACTTTTATCTTCAAAGGCTGGGACTTGTACTCTTTACCGTCCACGGTGATCGTGGCCGGCTCGATCGTAAACTCTCCTTCTTCCTGCCCTTCCAAAATATAAGTGTACGTGTACTCTTGATTTTGCTTCATATCGCCATTGATAATCGTGATATTAGAAGACGTACTCAATGACGGTCCTGCCAGTAAATCAAATCCTTTTATCGTGGGAACCTGTAAGTTCTCCCCCTTAGCGTTCAACACGAAGGAAAGACGGAATTGCTCCCCGACTTCCACAACGGAAGGTGCGGACGCGATAAATTCTGTCTTTTGGGCAAATAACTTAGACCCACCAAAAACGCATAATAGCAATATGATAATGAATGACTTCATTTGTTTATCTTTTAATTCTTTATTATCCCTCTGAAAAACATACAAAGTTACCAGTTTTTCTCAATCTTCATCTTCTTTGCCTTTTGAGCTTGAACTTTATCTTTCTGTACCTTTTCCTGTGTTTTCTTTTCGTCCGCTTCCAAGGCCTCTAACAAGCGTTTGGCATCTTCTTTCGAAATTTTAGGCTGAGCCTGTTGTTCCTGCTGTTGTTGATCCTTATTCTGCTGGTCTTTATTCTGTTGATCCTTCTGATCTTGGTTCTGCTTATCTTGATCCTGTTTATCCTTATCTTGTTGATCCTTATCTTGTTGATCCTTATCTTGTTGATCCTTATTCTGATCTTGCTGGTCTTTATTTTGATCCTTGTTCTGATCTTTATTCTCGTCCTTATTTTGGTCTTTGTTCTGATCCTGGTTTTGATCTTTATTTTGTTGGTCCTTATTCTGATCCTGCTGATCCTTATCCTGGTCCTGATTTTGATCCTGATTTTGTTGATCTTGCTTCTGCTTACGAGCAAATTCCAGGTTATATTTTGTCTCTTGAGAATTCGGACGATTTCTCAACGACTGTTTGTAAGCCTCGATACTTTCATCCAACTTATTCATAGCCAAAAGGGTATTTCCAATATTGTGATACAACTCTCCTAACCTTTCCTTGTCTTTTTCATTCTGAGCCAACGATTGAAATTGTTGTAATGCCTCGTCAAACTTTTTCTGTTTATAGAGCGCATCCCCCAGATTAAACGCACCTTCGTATGATTTTACTTCCGTATCCAAAGCCTTACGGTATTCCACTTCTGCCTTTTCAAAATCCTGTTTATTAAACAGATCATTTCCTCCCCGGATAAACTTTCGCTCCTGTTGTGCAACCGACGGAAAACTTATAACTACAGCTGCTATCATCGTTATCAATATCTTCACCATAATATCTCGTTTAAAATTTACCGATTCGTTTCAACACTTTTCGTCTCACTTCCAAATATATTGATCTTCAAGAAATTCTTGTTTTTACGTCCCAATACCATGAAATCCAGCAACACGAATATCAATGCCATGATTAGAAAATACTGGTATTTTTCAGCATAATCACTGAACACCCGTTCTTCCAACAATGTCTTGTCCATTCGATCTATCTCGTCCAACAAGGTGTTTAAACCCACGTTCGAATTACTTGCCCGCACGAATATTCCCTCTCCGGCCTTGGCAATCTCTTTCAATGTCTCCTCGTCCAACTTGGATATAATCGGGTTACCACTTCCATCTCTCATGTATTGTCCGGGATTTCCCTTCTCCGGAATCGGTCCTCCTTGTGCCAATCCCATCCCGATCGTGTGTACGTAGATACCTTTTTCCCGAGCAGCTTTAACCGCGGCAATCGCATCGTCCTGATGGTTTTCACCATCCGTGATCACGATAATCGCTTTCGATGCTTCCGTGTCCGGGGTAAACGACTTTGCGGCCAAATCTATTGCCGTTCCTATCGCCGTACCCTGTATCGGGACAATATCGGTATTGATTCCCGATAAGAATAATTTAGCTGAAGAATAATCCGTCGTGATCGGCAATTGCACGTAAGCATCTCCTGCAAACACGATCAATCCCACTTTATCATCACTTAATTTTTCCACCATCCGGGAAATGGCCTGTTTCGCCGCATCCAACCGGCTGGGTTTTATATCCTGCGCCATCATGGAATTTGACACATCCAATGCGATAATCAACTCCACGCCCTCTTTTTTTACCTGTTGCAATTTTGACCCGAACTGAGGACCTGCAACCCCAAGAATGACGAAAAACAAATCTATCAGAACAAGTATAAATTTTAATGTCTCCCGCTTATAAGATTGCAAAGGCATCAGTGTTGACAACAATTCGGGACTCCCGAATTCTGCAATCGCTTTTTTCTTCCGAATCCTTGTTACCACGTAAAAAACAATCAACAATGGCATGATAATCAACAAGTATAATAATTCAGGATGTGCAAATCTAAACATAACCCTTTCAATTTTAAATTTAATGATTTTAGATTTTAAATTCCGGATTGCATCTATTCACAATCTAAGATTTAAAACTTACAATTATGGAATTTTCCTCAACAACGTGTATCGCCCTAACGCCTCCAGAATTAATAACAAAGCCCCGATCAAAGCAAAATAGAAATACTGCTCGTTCTTACGACTGAAATGTTTGACTTCTACCTTGCTCTTCTCCAATTGATCAATCTCCTGATAAATTTGCTCCAGTTTTTTGTTATCTGTTGCCCGGAAATATTTACCGCCTGTCATGTCAGCAATCTGGGTCAATATATCTTCATCTATCTCAACCGGCATTCGCTGTAATTGCATCCCAAAAGGCGTCTGCACGGGATAAGGAGCCTCACCTAAAGTTCCGACCCCGATCGTGTAGACCCGAATACCAAAAGTTTTTGCCAATTCTGCCGCCGTTATCGGTGCAATCGCACCCCGGTTGTTGACTCCATCCGTCAAAAGGATGACCACCTTAGATTTCGCCTTGCTATCCTTCAAACGATTTACCGCATTTGCCAACCCGAGGCCAATAGCTGTTCCATCTTCAATCATCCCGCTATGAATATCCTTCATCACGTTGACTAACACGGCTTGATCCGTTGTCAAAGGACTTTGCGTGAAACTTTCTCCACTAAAAACAACCAGTCCGATACGATCCTGAGGGCGCTCCAATATAAACTTAGTTGCAACCTCCTTGGCTGCCTCTAGTCGATCAGGAGTAAAATCTCGTGCCAACATACTACCGGAAATATCCAATGCCAGCATAATATCAATACCCTCGCTGTTATAGGTCTGCCAACTCGAGCTGGATTGCGGTCTAGCCAATGCCAGAACCAGAAATAGAATGGCCAAAACCCGAGCTGCAAACAACAAATGACGTAACCAAATCCGGCTACCCCGTTTCATTTGCTTGAACACCCGGATTGAAGAAAACTTCAAATCAGCATGCGAGCGTTTCTCCTTGAATATGTACCAGATAACCATTGGTATCAGTACCAACAATAACCAAAAGTACTCGGGGTTTGCAAATTCATATCCAAACATATCTTCTATTTTAGATTTAATAATTTCAGATTTTAGATTTTGATTACCAATGAATCGTAAATCACAAATCGTAAATCATAAATTAATTTTCTCTGTCTTTCTCCTCTCCGGTTTCCTTCTCTTCCTTTTCTGCATTCTCTCTCGCCTCCCTCTCCTGTTGTTCTTTCAACTCCTGCTCCAGGCGTTCTTTTTCATGCTCAGCTCGAATCGTATCATTAGTTTCTTGTACAAAATCATAAGCAATATCCAGATTCCGTACGTTCTCATCCTGCAACGGCTCTGCTTTAGCAAACTTCACGAAATCAGCCGTTTCAAACATATCTGCCAACTTATCTCGTTGTTTTGCATCTACCTGCTCACATTTTTCCAAAGCCTTCAAGGTTTCGAAAGAAGTCTGTTCCATCGCTGAGATTCCCAATTCTCCATCCAAATAATTCCGGATCGTATCAGTTAATTGCGTGTAATACTCTTTGGTCTTTCCACTCTGCCATAACTTCTCCTTCTTAATTTCCTCCAAAGCCTTCATGGCCAACACATACGGAGGGATTGCCGGTTTTTCGTGATGGAAAAGACTTTTACGGGATTTCCGAACTTTGATAATCCAGACAATCAGAAGAATCACCACGATTCCCAACAATGTCCATAACAAGTAAGGTAATATCTCGGCAAATGTCCACGGGGCAGCCAAAGGCATCACAATATCGTAATTTCCTTTCTGCTGATCGACCACGAAAGTATTCACGATCAAGTGTAACGGATCGGTCCTGAGTGTGTTATTATAACTTTCCTGTTGAATCTCTATAGGCATCGGCGGAATCACGAACACGCCCGAATCAAAAGAAGTTATCACGTAACTTTCCTGCACGAGTACCCGTCCGTCTTTTTCCATGATAGAATCACGAACTGGTCCGGATATAATCTCGATCCCTTGTGCTATCGTGTCTTTCAATTGAGGGAATGCCACTTTCACACCCGGTTCAGCCTTTACTTTCATCCGGAAATGAATCTGATCCCCGATCATAATATAGTTCGTGTCAATCTCGGCACTATATTCCCGATTTTGTGCATTCAAAGCACTAACACAACCTAGTAGGATAATTACGAATAGAATAATTCTATTTTTCATTTTAATTCTCCATTTTCAATGTTCAATTAATATCCAGCCCCTCTTTTCTTGAATAACGTAATCAATGACCTCACGTAATCTTCATCAGCGCTAATAGATGCCATATCGACACCAGCATGTTTGAATATCCGATCCAGTTCTTTATCTCGTTCGATACCATACGCTTCGAACTCGTCCCGGACTTTCTTGTCAGAAGTATCCACCCAAACACTTTCCCCCGTCTCCGCATCCGTCAAGTACATCAACCCGACAGGAGGCAATATTTTCTCTCTCCGATCGTACAATTGCAAAGCCACCACGTCATGTTTCTTATTGGCAATAATCAACGGGTGTTCAAAATCGTGATCATCCATGAAATCAGAAATCAGGAAACAAGTACACCGTTTCTTGATCGCATTTGTCAGATATTGCAACGCCACAGAAATATTGGTTGCCTTGTGTTCCGGATAAAAATCCACTAATTCCCGAATGATATGCAAAATATGCGTCCGTCCTTTTTTCGGCGGAATAAATTTCTCGATCCGGTCAGAAAAGAAGATCACGCCAATCTTATCGTTGTTTTGAATAGCAGAGAATGCCAACACAGCCGCAATCTCGGTAATCTGATTCTTTTTCAGTTTCGACACCGTACCGAAATTACGCGAGGCACTCACGTCAATCAACAACATCACGGTCAACTCACGCTCTTCCTCGAATATTTTCACGTAAGGGTGATTATAACGAGCCGTCACGTTCCAGTCAATACTTCGAATGTCATCCCCGTATTGATAAGCCCGCACCTCGCTAAACGTCATTCCCCGACCTTTAAAAGCCGTGTGATACTCCCCTGCAAAGATATTACTCGATAATCCCCGAGTCTTTATCTCAATCTGCCTGACACGTTTTAATAAATCTGAAGTCTCCACCTTATTAATTTTAGATTTATAGATTTTAAATTCACTCTAAATCACATTGAAAATCTCAGATTGAAAACCATGTTTTCAATTTTCAATTTTCAATTTCTAAGGCACTTCAACCGTATTCAAGATTTCACTGATAATATCCTCGCTAGTTAGATTGTTCGCCTCTGCCTCGTAGCTCAAACCGATACGATGACGCAAAACGTCATGACAAACAGCACGAACATCTTCCGGAATTACATACCCACGACGTTTAATGAAAGCGTACGCTTGTGCTGCTTTGGCCAAACTGATACTAGCACGAGGAGATGCCCCGTAGGCAATCATGGAAACGAATTTTTCCAAGCCATGCTCTTGCGGGTAACGTGTTGCAAACACGATGTCAACAATATATTTCTCGATTTTCTCGTCCAGGTAAACCTCCTTTACCACCTCACGAGCCCGCAGAATATCTTCCGGCTGTAGGATCGTGTTAGACTGGGGATAAATTTTCTCCAAATTCTGACGAACGATCAATTTTTCTTCGTCTTTTTTCGGGTAATCAATAACCACTTTCAACATGAAACGGTCAACCTGAGCCTCAGGAAGAGGATAAGTACCTTCCTGCTCGATCGGATTCTGGGTTGCCATCACCAAGAATGGTTCTTCCAACTTGTAAGTCATATCCCCGATAGTCACCTGACGCTCCTGCATCGCCTCCAACAAGGCCGATTGCACTTTCGCCGGGGCCCGGTTAATCTCATCCGCCAGAATAAAGTTAGCGAAAATCGGGCCTTTCTTCACCACGAACTCTTCCCTTTTCTGAGAATAAATCATCGTACCGACAACATCAGCCGGTAACAAATCCGGGGTAAATTGGATTCGACTGAATTTAGCATTAATAATATGTGCTAGTGTATTTATCGCCAAGGTTTTCGCCAAACCGGGAACTCCCTCCAACAAAATATGTCCATTAGAAAGCATACCTATCATCAG